>NZ_LAOQ01000027.1:0-1403 GCF_000965185.1 Rickettsia argasii T170-B | reverse complement strand
GTGGTTGAAGACTTTTTGATTTTCGCTAGTTTGACCTCCAATCTTCTTTTGCCTACTGTGTAGTATAGCACATCGACTTCCACTACGTCTTCCTTTCGGGGCTATCACGTTCACCATTTGGTTTCGGCTCGAATGTTTCGCTGTCTACGCTTTACTACTGTCGTTACCTTCAGCAGCACAAGACTCGCTATATGGTGGAGCTAGCTACCCCTTCCATAACAGGACTTTCACCCGTAAGATTAATGCACCTTATCTTGACGCACATACTACAGAAGATACAGAATTAACTGAAGAAGCAATTACCGAAATTTTTGGACCGGAAGTAGCAAAACACGTAGAAGGTCTAACTAGAATTAAATCTTACGGGAAGATAAGTAGCGGAGAAAGCCTAAACTGATTAATTAAAGAGAAAAGATACAATACGGCATTAATAAAATTATTTGACCGAATTCATAATGTGCAAACTTTGGGAATTAAATCACCTGAGAAAGCTAGAAAAATTATTGAAGAGACTTTAATAAATTTTCTTTTGGTCGCTGCTAATATAAATTATAAACTAGAACGAGAATTTGCTAAGTTATGCCTAAAAGTTTTTAATATTGAACTTGAAAGACACAAAGCTTTTTCTAATAATAACTCTCTGCTTCCTCCTCTAACTTTATAAAATGATTTACTCCAAATGTTATAACCAATTAGAATTGGAATAATCAAGAATAATAATCCCCAGTGATTAAAATAATCTATCAAGTAAATTGTTCTACAAGAAGAAACTGCAAACATTAAAGCTCGTGATAAAGCAAATAACCAAAATATTAATAACTTAAATTTTATAAGAATTAATGGATATATTTTATAGCATAGATAAGTTAATGTTATATATGAACCTAAATTTACTATTGAGACAATAAAATTATTATGTATGACCTGTTCATTGGTGTAACCAAAGGTATTTTTTAATATATTACTACAATGTGAGCAGGTAAAATAAAATGATACAGGCCATGCACATTCAATTAAAAAATAAGCCAAACAGGTTTTTTTATTGACCTTTTCTTGTAGCAGAAAATGGTTTTTTAATATTTATATCTCCTTTTTCAATAGCATCAGCTAAGCTTTCTTGAAGTTGGTGTTTTGCATTTGCAAATACAGGAGTTTCCTATAAAGTAGTTCGTGCAGTTAGTCCAATCACGGCAATAACTTCTCCCATCCAAAAGGCTATACGCCAACTAAAAACTATAGCTGGTAACTATAGATGCTATACCGAGTGCTGCAACGCCTACTACAGTAGATGCTGCGACAATCATAGCCACGCTTGAATATTGAGTAGGAGGTTTTGTGATTTCGGTTAAGTAAATTTGAGCCCCTATAATCTCGCCCATTGATGAGATCCCTTGAGTAACTCT
>NZ_LAOQ01000026.1:0-2032 GCF_000965185.1 Rickettsia argasii T170-B | reverse complement strand
TGGTTGAAGACTTTTTGATTTTCGCTAGTTTGACCTCCAATCTTCTTTTGCCTACTGTGTAGTATAGCACATCGGCTTCCACTACGTCTTCCTTTCGGGGCTATCACGTTCACCATTTGGTTTCGGCTCGAATGTTTCGCTGTCTACGCTTTACTACTGTCGTTACCTTCAGCAGCACAAGACTCGCTATATGGTGGAGCTAGCTACCCCTTCCATAACAGGACTTTCACCCGTAAGATTAATGCACCTTATCTTGACGCACATACTATTGAGGATACAGAACTTACCAAAGAGAAAATATTACAAGAATTTGGAGTGCAGGTAGCAAATCAAGTAATGGATTTAACGAGGATAAAGGAGAATGGCATCAAGATTAGTTCTGCTGAAATGGTAGAGATATTATACAAAGAGAAGAAACATGATGTACTTCTGATAAAGTTATTTGATAGACTGCATAATATACAGACAATAGGTGCTAAATCTCCTGAAAAAGCTAAAAAAATTATAAATGAAACTTTAATAAGTTTTATTGTTTTGATGCCTTACCTTGGAATTTCATCATTAGAAAAACACTTTTATCGATTATGTTTAAATGCTACACATCAAAATAGATTAAAGGAAAATACATTGTTCACTAATAATCCTAGAAAATTTTGGAGTTATTTTAAACACAACACTGAAGCTATAAATGTAATTTAGCATACTACTTGATTATTTATAGAATAGATTATTTTGGTAGTAATTGAAATACTTTATGCTTTAGGTTAATTCTATTAAATGTATATATTACATGAATTTCATTGTTATCAGGGTTCATAATAATAGCAGGGTATGAATATTCTTCAGATAGGATATTACTATATTCTATATCACCTTCTGGATAAATAGAATTTTTAATAATGATGGGGTAGTAGTTTAATCCCTCATCATAGGATATAGCTAAGCTTAATATATTACGTGATTTGAGATGATTGATTACTCGATTATATGCAAGTAGCAATGTGTTACTACTTAAATTAATAGCATCAATAGCACTATCAGGATTTAATAAATTGATAGGTTCTAGGTTATTCCAGTGTATTCCTTTATCTAAAGACATTGATCTATGTATGTAAGTGGGAATTAAAGGATCAGTTTTTCTAGGTCGGACTAACATTATGATTTTATTTTGTGAGTCCCCAGTAACTAAAGTTGGTTGTATAAATCCTCTGTAACCTTTTTGGAAAATTTGAGGGTTAGACGACAATATAGGATTACTTAAATTCCATGTATTTAGATCTAATGAATGTGTAATAGTTGAGATTAAATCTTACATTTAGAAAATAAATTAATTATTAAATGGAGATGAAAAATGAACTTAAATCAAAAAATAATAAAGCCAAAAATAGGGTTACTAGAACTAGCTAAGAGTCTTGGTAGCATATCATCAGCATGTAAAGCGATGGGCTATAGTAGAGATAGTTATTACAGATTTAAAGAACTGTATGAAACTGGTGGCGAAGAGGCATTGTATGAAATTAGTCGAAGAAAGCCAATAATAGCGAATAGAGTTGATCCAGCGATAGAGAAAGCAGTAATGGATATGGCAATAGAATATCCAGCATATGGACAGCTAAGAGTATCAAATGAGCTTAAGAAGAGCGGTATACTTGTATCGCCTGGAGGAGTGAGATCAATTTGGTTACGTAATGATTTAAACAATATCAGTAAAAGGCTTAAAGCATTAGAAGCAAAGATGGCTCAGGATGGTATTGTTCTTACTGAATCTCAATTACAAGTGCTAGGAAAAAGAAGCTCATGGAGAAATTGAGACGCAGCATCCAGGTTATTTAGGATGTCAGGATACGTATTATGTAGGTAATTTCAAAGGTATAGGTAAGGTTTATTCTCAGGTATTTATTGATAGCTATACTAGGGTAGCGGATGCTAAACTATATACTGATAAAACAGCTTTAACTGCTGCTGATATGCTTAATGACCGCGTGTTACCATGGTACGAGACTCAAGGGATACCAATACTTCGTATTCTTCA
>NZ_LAOQ01000025.1:0-2361 GCF_000965185.1 Rickettsia argasii T170-B | reverse complement strand
AGCGTCGTAATGAAAAAGAAGCACATGGAGAAATTGAAACGCAGCATCCAGGTTATCTAGGATGTCAGGATACATACTATGTAGGTAATTTTAAAGGTATCGGTAAGGTTTATTCTCAGGTATTTATTGATAGCTATACTAGGGTAGCAGATGCTAAACTATATACTGATAAAACAGCTCTTACTGCTGCTGATATGCTGAATGACCGCGTGTTACCATGGTACGAGACCCAAGGAATACCAATACTTCGTATTCTTACAGACCGTGGGTCAGAATATAAGGGGAATATAGAGCATCATGCTTTTGAGTTATTTCTTAGCATAGAAGGTATAGAACATACTACAACTAAGGCATATTCTCCACAAACAAACGGTATGTGTGAGCGTTTTAATAAAACCATGAAACAAGAATTCTTTGATACAGCAATGCGGAAAAAGATTTATACAGATCTTGATGATCTACAATTAGATCTTGATATTTGGTTAGAGCATTTTAATAATGAAAGACCTCATTCCGGTAAATATTGTTATGGAAAAACTCCTATGCAAACTTTTAAGGATAGTAAGAAATTAGCTGTTGAAAAGAATAATGAAATCTTGTATCTTGATTACATATCTGACAGTCAAAACTTAACTGACAATCAAGTACAAAATTTATAGTGTCTGTAAGATCAAATCTTGACTTCTACACCTAATGACTATATTATTGATTTATCCTTTACTATAACGACAATTAACAAAAGAACTATCTATATAACACTAATAGATTTAGCAATCATATTAGCCTTTAGTTAATTCTTGACTCATATATTCTTGTTTTTTTGTAGCAATCTAATCCTGTATAATGAATAATAATTTTTAATATCTCACCTTACAATTACTATATTCCTGATAATATTAACTTAACTGTTTAGTCCCATATTGTGATGCGTGAGTAAGAGGGATAAATTATACTGCATTATTATTATATAAATTTAATTTTTTATAATTTGCAATTATATTTAAACAATGTGTGCGTAATTGTCCTGTAACATTTGGTATTTTAAGATAAGTAGCAACAGTTAAGAAGACCTGTAGAGTTTCTAAAATTGTTCTCCATCCTTTCTCAGGAGGTTTAGCTCCTACTGTTTGTATATTATGTAACCTGTCAAATAACTTAATTAATAGCAATTCTTGTTTCTGCTGCTGATACAATATTTTAACCATTTCTGCTGCACTAATTTTTTTATCATTTTTAACTCGTGTTAAATCTTCAACTTGATTAGCAATCTTATGGCCAAATTCTTGTATAATCATTTCTTTAGTAAGTAACGTATCTTCAATACAATCATGCAATATGCTAGTTACTATAATATCTGTTCTAAATAAATAATCAGAAATCATATATGCTACTTCTAAAGGATGTGAGTAATACAATTCTCCTGTTTCTCTCTTTTGCCTACCATGATACTTTTTAGCAAAATAAATTGCTTTTTTAATTTTATTAAGATCAACTTTCTTCTTAGAAATCTTATTAACGAGCATGAGCTTAGTTAATAGTCTTTTACTGTATCGGCAATTTGATAGATCTGTAATTTTTATTTTGTCTAGCTCAAGACCTATACCTTTGGGTTTTAACTTTCCTATAATAGGATCTATAGTTTTTTGATGATTTTCTTGACTTCTTGCCATATATCCATCCCTACTATAATTTTATTTAAGTGTAGTAAGTGAAGCACAATAATCAAGAAAATCATCATTATTAATTAATACATAATCATCAAAACCTTATCAATATCAACATTATGTATCATAAATCAGATCATCAAGAAGAGGTAACTTAATTGGTATATTACAGACAATAGTAGTACTTTTACCTTTTTCACTTGTTACTTCAATCTCTCCATTTAACTCACCAATTAGACGCTTTACAAAACTTAATCCTGATCCAAGTCCATGATATTGCGTAGCAACATCAAATTTATCAATCTTCTCATGAAGATGTTGCCTGATTTCTTTAGACAGACCAATACCACTATCATGCACCATAAATTGGCATACCATTTCTCTGTTTTGTTGTTCTAATTCTGAAACGGCTGGACTAATAGCAAACATGTTCACTGTTACCACAACTTTGCCTTCTTTAGTAAATTTAATAGCGTTATCTATTAACTGCTCTAATATTGCTCCTATTCGATAAGTATCACTAATTATAGCATTTGTTAAATCATACTGAAAATTACAAGATAAATTTAATCCCTTACGTTGAGCTATTGGCATCGCTTTATCAATAATCTTATTTACCAACTGTTTTGGATCAAACTTATTTAAAACTATAGGAGGTAATCCAGAATTATTCTGTAGATAACTAAGTATATTGTTA
>NZ_LAOQ01000024.1:0-2420 GCF_000965185.1 Rickettsia argasii T170-B | reverse complement strand
TTTGTTTAATTCAGTAAAATCTCCTGTTAGATGAGCAGTCCAAAAATATACCATTGTTTGTATATCAAAACACCATAAGTCTAGTACAGTATCAACAACCTTTGGTATGATAATTGCTATATCGTCTTCAAAACAATATGCACACGCTAAATGATATTTGTTATTGTCAGATATTTGCACCTTAGCGAGTAACGTTTTAGCTGTTTCCTCATAATCTATTATTCCTCTTGATGTCCAAACCAAGCTATCTAAGTAATTTGCTGCTATATGTTGCGTATATTGATAACGATAATTATTACAAAAAACACGACTATCTTGGTATTCCATCCAATCAAATATTTCCTGCCCTATAGGATTAATAATATCTGATAAGATTTTCCTGATAACATCGAATTCAGATAACTCTAATACCATATCTAATATCTTATTTTTAACTCCTTGGCATAATTTATTCATATCTCTAGAATAGTTATATCCTTCAGGTAATGTAGATAATTTTATTATTGCATCCTGGATATCTGCTCGACTCCATAATGTAATTACTATCTTAACAGCTGATATATGTTCAAGAGATGGCATTAAGTAATATCTAATTACATTTTCTTTCAAAGGCCCTTCTACAGAAATCTTTGCTCTCTTTAAAAAGTTACTGCTGTTCATTGCATTGTTAGCTAATTTTCTCTTATTCATTTTATTATCCTGGTTATTTTCCTACTCTTTATATTTTCCTATTTTTTATAAGTATTGACAAGGTAAAATTATCATAGATTGGTATTCATTAACACAAATTAGGAGTGAGCCCAAAATATTGCATGAGGTCAGTTTTAATATATTCTATCATTACTTGACCGTGTTAAATAACCTATTAGGGTATCAGATGCTATGGAATTACTCCACTTTTTAATGTCCCACTACGGGGATAAAAAATCCCTCGCCTTCAGGCGAAGGAAAGATATAATGAAGTTGCTTTAGCAACGAAATTTTTGTTATTACATTATTTGGGTTTTATGTAATGTTTTCCAGTATTGCATTACAAATATTTCTTATTCTTACAATTACATTATCACTGTACATGTAAAAGTATTGGGCAAACTCCTTTTAGACAATATTATGAATTAGTTTAGAGTTTTATAGTTTTAATTCCTTTCTTTGCGTTTTATGAACAAGGTACAAGTTCTGTAATTCTTCTGATAAATAGTTTTAAAGAAAATTTTATCAATACCAGGGCTTCTTCGCCCTCGATTGATTTGGGTAATACGTCTTATAGCAAGTAATTTATTTGATCTTGATTTCAACATCAATTTCTGTAAACTACGTACTAATTTCATGTTACCATTTGCAGATGCCCTATAGATACGTCTACGAAGATTATTAACCTTTTTATTAACTTCTTGCCAATTTATTGCATGCCAATAAATTTTCTCAAAGTTATTATTATCGGTCTTAATTGTTACATTTGCGTTTTGCATCTAACTTTTCCAATATAATTCATAATCTTGTTTACTTACTTAGGGTAAATCACCAGTCTTAAGTCAGCATCATTTCTGATTAGCACATAGTGCCTATACACCCAGTTATTTATTCCTGTAGCCTTTCAGCTTAGTGTCATTAGCTTTTTAAGACCTCTCTTACCTACTACATGTTGCCAAATAATAGGCTTACCACGTTTCACTAATTAAAGATGCGTTAAGTTGGTTACCTTCTGTATACCGGGGAACTGGCATTTTTAAAGAAGGTCGCGTCTTCCTTCTTACAGTTAAGCTTTTCAGCTTTATCCCTATAATAGATGTTATCTGGAGTATCTACTTTTATATTTACGATATTTTCCAAACAAAGATTCACTTTCGTTTAACCAATTTTAACTTTACCTTGCCCCTATTTCCCATCCAGATTAGTAATTTAGTTAGGCTTCTTATTGCGCTTAGCACAAGATCGTTACCAACCTTGCACCGCAATAATAGTAATTAGGTCTAAATGCAACCTAGCCGCAATATACTTACAGACTTTAATTTAGTGCCATCGTATCGCACTACTCGATATAGAAAAAGCAGTAAAAGAGATTCCGGAAGAAGCAGAAAAGTCAAAACTAATAAAGGACGTATTAAATTCAGATAGATTAATCAAGCTATATAATGAGGATGCTACTGATACCAAATACTATACTACTAAGGATGTAAGAGAAGAAGAATTAAGGATAGTTAGAATAGCTGATAAGGTAAATAGCCAGATTCATTTTAATAATGTTCTGAAGATTAAAAGTGATATTGAAAATCTGACAAGTGTTAATGAAGCACAGCAAGAGAGCCTACAGCATATTTTAATTAATAGTCAAGGAATTAGGATTTTGCAAGGTAGAGCCGGCACCGGTAAGTCGCAAGTACTTGCTGAAGGCTATAAAATTGCTACTCATCATGGACAAA
>NZ_LAOQ01000023.1:0-2501 GCF_000965185.1 Rickettsia argasii T170-B | reverse complement strand
AATCAGTAAACCAACAGCAATCATATAATGAAGCATTGTCTAAGATTAAGAGTGCTACTAAAAATGGCAGACTAAGCAGTGCAAATAGTAATACACAGTCACTTAGCAATAATCTAAATAGTAATTTTTCTGAGCAACAATCTGTCGGACAAGAAATCGCCCAAACTAAACAAAATATGCAGCAATTAAGCTATAATATGAATTATATAGCACAAAACTCTGCTGCTATTGATCGTAATTTAAATGAACCGGTATTAAATAGTATAATTGCTAAAAATATTCCCGGGGTAAGTAGTAAAGAACAAGCTGCTATGTGGGCGAGTACTCACCAACAAGAAGCCGAGCAAATAGCTTTAGATGTAGCTAAAATTAATAATACTATACCGCAAAACTTAAATTCTGAAAGTAATATCAATATTCCATCTAAAGAAAGCTTGCGATCAAGTTTTGATAAAAAAACTAAACAGTTAAATGATCAAGCTGCTATTAGTAGTATTGATGACAGAAAAAATGATATTTATGATAAAAATGTAGAACAAATGCTAATTAATAATGTAGATAATAATGAAGTAGAAAAAATAAAGCTTCTTGATCAGTTATCTGCTAAAGTAAAAAATAAGAAGGAACAGATCGAAGATGAATTTAATAAAACTCCTGAATCAACGATTGTCAGAACTGGCCAGCAAATAGCGGATAATCTTGGCATTAGTGATAAGGCAATAAAGAAAAGAAATATTAAACTACCAGGCTATAAAAATGATAGTAATTGAGAAGCAATTTATGAAAAACATTAAAAAATTAGCAGTTTTATTTATTTTGCCATTAATATTTTTTAGCAGTGCTTTTGCAGAAAACTCCACTAATTCTATTAATGAGCAACCACAAATAGATCAAAAGAGTAAAATTCAAGATCCAAATATTTTAGCTGAAGAATATTTTAATATTGGTAAGTCATTATATAATTTAGGTAAATATGAGGAAGCAATAAAAAATTTTGATTTAGCTGTTAAATATAAATATGATTGTGCTAAGTGTTATAATAGTAAGGGAATGGTATTAAATGATTTAGGAAAACATCAGGAAGCAATAAATAATTTTAACAGTGCTCTTAAATATCAACCTATTTATCCATCGGCATATAACAATACAGGATATACATTAAAAGTGTTAGGAAAATATCAGGAGGCAATAAAAAATTTTGATATTGCACTTAAATATAATCCACATTTTGCAGTAGCTTATAATAATAAGGGCAGTGTGTTAAATGACTTAGGTAAATATCCAGAAGCAATAGAACAGTATGATCTTGCACTGCAATATGACCCAAAATATCCGGAAGCTTATTATAATAAGGGAATATCTTTAATGTCTTTATGGCAAAATCAGGAAGCGATAGAAAACTATAATTTGGCTATTAAATATAAACCTGATTATGTTAACAGCTATAACAATAAAAGTGTATCTTTAATAAATTTAGGAAAATATCAAGAAGCAATTGATACCTGTAATATAGTTATCAAATATCAGCCTAATTGTGTAGAAGCATACTATAACAAAGCCATGTCTTTAAACATATTAAAAAAACATAAGGAAGCAATAGAGAATTGTGATTTAGCAATCAAATATAGTCCTGATTATATAGGATCATACTTAGAAAAAGGTATAGCCCTTAGAAAATTAGGTAAATATCAAGAAGCAATTAAGAGCTATGATCTAGCGATTAATCGTCAAGCTGATTATGCTGAGAGCTACTTAGAAAAAGCTATTACTTTAGTGAATTTAAACAAACATAAAGAAGCAAAAGAAAACTTTAATTTAGCTCTTAAATATAAACCTAATCTTATGACAGAATATAAAGAAATAATTAAGGCTTTAAGAAAACTAGGTAATGATCTGATGGCTGGTGAGTTTGAAGAAAAATTAAAGATAATGCAAGATAATTTATAATTCTATGCAACCACAAAATCAAAATAATTTTACTCGTGGTTCACAAATCTTTGCTCATCAGATGAGAATGCTTGGGCAAGGCAGTATTAATGCTTTAACTATTGGATTAATATTTACTGTAGTTTGGTTAATGTGGCGTACATATCAAAAATTATCCTTGATAAGTCTATATTATTTTATCATAGAGCGATACGTACAATTAAAACTTGCCATAGGAGAGCATTTTTACCCTATAAGCCAAATAGGTATTAAATTCTATTATTTAGAACAAAAAGCTTGGGTTTACCGTAATGCTGAAGAATTTGTTCATAAATTTTGGCATGTTACACCGCATTCGCATAATATCAATCAATTTGAGCAATTTTTATTGCATTCAGCTTGGCAAGAAGGTATTATTACTTTTACCATTGGTCTGTTTACTGCTATCATCTTTTTTATGTATCGAGGTAAAAAAGCTGTTATCCAAGATAAGATCAGGGGAGCAGATTTTGTAGAAGCAGGTACTTTAGCAAAAATGCTTTATAAAAACAACCAAGCTGCTAATATTTGCTTTT
>NZ_LAOQ01000022.1:0-3274 GCF_000965185.1 Rickettsia argasii T170-B | reverse complement strand
AGGATTTCTCTTTTAGCTTTATTGAACTACCTAAATTTAATATAGATAAAATTGAAGACCTAAAAACTATTACCGAAAAATGGTGCTATTTCTTTAAGTATGCTGCTAACACAAAAGAAGCTGACCTGCAGAAAATTATAGGTAGTGATCTTGTAGTAGGGCGTGCTTATGAAGCATTAAATCAGTTTAACTGGAATGAAGCAGAACTCCTTGCTTATGAGCAGGAAATTAAACGCATCATGGATAACAAAGCTGTCGAAGATTTCATGATTGAATCCGCTGAAGCTAGAGGCGAAGCTAGAGGCGAAGCTAGAGGTATGCAGATCGGAAAAGCTGAGGGAAAAGCTGAAACCATGACATTAGTTGCTAAGAACTTATTAGCTCAGAATATAGATATTAATACTATATCTATTGCTACCGGGTTATCTACTATTGAGATCAACAAACTCAAAAATGAATAGGTCACTTATGCAAACTGCTAGATCCACATTAAAGCTTAAAATGCCGCTGCAAACTATTTTACCTCAATTACCACAAAAACAAGTAGTAGTCATAGATAAGCGTGCATTACAGCAAAAAACTGCTAATCCAAAATCTACTAAAGATCTTAAGCCCTAATGCCCAAAACAATAAAGCCGCTAAAGCACAAATATTAGCACAAGAACAACAAGAAGCTCTTAAAGCTAAACTTAAAAGATGGCAAGAAGAATACAAACAAAATACCCTCTATGTTTCTCTATCCCGGCAAAACTACTTACCATAGGCATTCACAAGGAAATTATAACTACAGAAAAAGAGCACTTTTCAAATCAACAAATTCGCAGATTCTTTAAAAGATATTGCTCTGATAAAAGATACAAAAAATTACTAGTCGAAGGCAAACAACGCTTTAACCTAGATGGCACCCCTGCTACTTTAGTGACTAAAGAAGAAGTGCCGCCAAAAACTGTAGAAGTCAAGATTTGATCTTACAGACACTATAAATTTTGCACCTGATTGTCAGTTAAATTTTGACTGTCAGAGACGTATTCAGGATACAAGATTTCATTATTCTTTTCAACAGCTAATTTTTTACTATCCTTAAAAGTTTGCATAGGAGTTTTTCCATAACAATATTTTCCTAAATGTGGTCGCTCATTATTGAAATGCTCTAACCAAATATCAATATCTCATTGTAAATCATCAAGATCTGTATAAATCTTTTTCCGCATAGCTGTATCAAAGAATTCTTGTTTCATGGTTTTATTAAAACGCTCACACATACCATTTGTTTGAGGAGAATATGCTTTAGTAGTAGTATGCTCTATACCTTCAATACTTAGAAATAATTCAAATAGGCTGGTAAAACTATATAATGAAGATGGCACTGATACTAAATACTATACTACTAAGGATGTAAGAGAAGAAGAATTAAGGATAGTTAGAATAGCTGATAAGGTAAATAGCCAGATTCATTTTAATAATGTTCTGAAGATTAAAAGTGATATTGAAAATCTGACAAGTGTTAATGAAGCACAGCAAGAGAGCCTACAGCATATTTTAATTAATAGTCAAGGAATTAGGATTTTGCAAGGTAGAGCCGGCACCGGTAAGTCGCAAGTACTTGCTGAAGGCTATAAAATTGCTACTCATCATGGACAAAATATTATAGGACTCGCTCCTACTCATAAAGCAGCATC
Source organism: Rickettsia argasii T170-B (assembly GCF_000965185.1). Taxonomy (NCBI): domain Bacteria; kingdom Pseudomonadati; phylum Pseudomonadota; class Alphaproteobacteria; order Rickettsiales; family Rickettsiaceae; genus Rickettsia; species Rickettsia argasii. The sequence goes on along the minus strand of NZ_LAOQ01000022.1, from coordinate 1,595 downwards.
GGAGTTTAAAAGTAAAGGTTACCAGAAGTGTCATACAGTAAAAGGGTTTTTATTTAAATTATATAATGGTAAAGCTGATCTACCAAGAGATAGCCTGCTAGTAGTAGATGAAGCAGGAATGGTAGGTAATAGTGATTATTTAGAATTACTAAAAGTAGCAAGGAGTAATAATTGTAATCTGATACTGGCTGGAGATGAGAGACAACTAACTTCCGTTGAGCGAGGAGGAATGTTTGCAGTATTGGCTAGTAAATTTGGCTCGTATGAGTTGAGTAGAATTAGAAGACAAAATAAAGTATGGGCAAGAGAAATGGCTTCATGCTTTGCAAAATCAGATATTGCCCGTGGTCTGTGTTTACTTGCACAGCATAAATGTTTAAAGATTGATCATACATTAGAAGAATCAATGGCAAGATTAATTAATGATTGGAGCAACAGCAAATTTGCTCTAAATGAGCGTTTAATAATTACCATGCGTAATGTTGAAGTAGATAGTATTAATCAAGGGATCAGGGAGTTACTAAAAGCTAAAGGCTTGCTTACCGGTAAAGAGTATAGACGCTATCTACCATCTCAGCAGTATGAAGATTATATGGCAGGAGATCGTATTTTGTTTAAAAGTACTAATAAAGATTTACAAATAGAAAATGGGGAATTTGCAACGATAACTTTAGTAAGTAACGATAGATTGATAGCTAAAACAGATAGCGGGAAAGAAATAGAATTTAATCCTCAAGATGTAAGCTTTAAACATGGCTATGCTTCTACAGTATATAAAGCACAAGGAGCCTCAATTAAAGATGTCTATGTATTACATAATTTAGCAGGAAATAGCAGAAATTCTTATGTAGCCATGACAAGGCACATAGAAGAGGTAAAACTTTACTATAACAGAGAGGCTACCAGGAATATAGCCAGTTTAATATCACAACTTAGCAAAATAGATAATAGGCTATCTAGCATTAATTTTAAAACTTTAGAAGAATTAGTAGCAATTCAAGATCAAGAAAATAAGAATCCTAATATTATAGATAAAGTAGGTGATTGGTTTAAAGGGGTAGTAGAAGATATTAAGGATAGATTACACAGTAATGATAACTATTATCACTTAAGAATAAGCTCAAGACCACCTGCTAAAGTAGCAGACATCCTAAGAAGCACTAGCACAAATTTTGTCACAAGCCATAAAGCCCAAGAAGAGCAAAAAAGCCCTTCTTATAACCTTACGAATTGTAATAAACAAGATACAACAATAAGTGTCAAGTTACAAGAGGATATTATGGCAAAGAATAAAATAGATTATCATGCTATTAATAAACAAAAAGCACTGGAATTAAAACAAAAATTATCATTTAAAGCTGAAGAAATAGGACGAAGCTTACTTGGTAGTTCAAATAAGCATTTATCAAATAGCCAGTTACTCCGCTGGGAGAAAGATGGCAAAATAGTGATGAAGATACATGGCAGTAAAGCCGGCATCTGGTATGATTTTAGTACAGGAGAGGGAGGAGATTTATTTACCTTAGTACAAAGAGAAAAAAATTGTGATTTTGTAGAAGCTAAGAAATATTTACAAAATATGGTTGGTGTGTCAA
>NZ_LAOQ01000021.1:0-3375 GCF_000965185.1 Rickettsia argasii T170-B | reverse complement strand
AGTCGTGTTTTTTGTAATAATTATCGTTATCAATATACGCAACATATAGCAGCAAATTACTTAGATAGCTTGGTTTGGACATCAAGAGGAATAATAGATTATAAGGAGACAGCTAAAACGTTACTCGCTAAGGAGCAATTATCTGACAATAACAAATATCATTTAGCGTGTGCATATTGTTTTGAAGACGACATAGCAATTATCATACCAAGGGTTGTTGATACTGTACTAGACTTATGGTGGTTTGATATACAAACAATGGTATATTTTTGGACTGCTCATCTAACAGGAATTTTACTAAATTAAACCAAAGTGTTCGTTATTATAATGCAAATGATAAAACTAATTATAGCATAAATGAGTGTGTATTTCGAGTATTAGCATGTGATAGAGTGGATGGCAAAAATCCAGTAGCAATAAAATATATGTTTAATAAGTTAAGTGATGAAGAGAAATCAAGACAGATAGTATCAGTAGTAAAAAAATAGTAATACTATATTCAGTGTTTTTTTCTATCACAAATGAATGCAGAACAACAACAAGAAGTATTTAAAGCTAATGCTGTCATATATTATATCCTTTTTAGATAATTGGTTATGGAAAGATTATTTTTTACCTACAATACATCACATATGGATATAAGTCTGGATTGGATTATCTTAGGGTATTAGAAGGTATTAAAGATAGCAGGTACAACATTATGAAGATGTTGAAAAATATAATCGATATAAGGCTATTTTAAAAGAATTATGGCGATCTGCTCCTAAACATTTAAAAGAATTTATTTTTGAATTTAAGATGGTTCTGGTAGGAATATTCTTGGGGTTGCTTTGCAAAAAAATATAGATGTAATCCAGTTAATGTTACCTGATATCAATGATATACAAAAAAAGACAATGATATTTTCATATCGCAGCATTGATAAATGTTGCTGGCTTATCATAAATGATCAATTAGACGTAGTTGAGATGTTCATGAGTAGTATTCTTGTGTTTGAGGAAGATATCAATATGTTTAAGCAGATGTTGGTTAAAGACAGAGGACGTGATATAGCTGTACATTTTATACAAAATCAGGAATGGAGTAAAGTAGAGCAATTTATGCAATGGGCTTTTAAATCTGAGAAAGAAATAAGAGAATTTAAGAAAAATTTAGCATATATTTTTATAGATATATTAGAAACTATTGTTGCCAGTAACAAAGCAGATTTTGAGGAATTAGAAAATCATTTTAAATGGTGTGCTTCAAATATTTCAATAATAGTTGATCAATTTAAAGCTGGAATTCCTAAATTATATTTTACTTTTGCACAAGTAATTTGTAAGTTAATAGAAGAAGGTAAATATCAATTGTTAGAGCAGATTTTAAATTGGTGTTTCTTAAATAGTCAGCCACAAATGGATCAGTTTAAACAGCACTTTTATCAGGATTATGACAATTATGAAGTAGTAAAATTAGTAGTAAATTTAGTAAAAAGAGACAACCAATTACAATCATTAGAGGAGTTTGCTCATTGGTGTTTTACTAATGAAAAAGAAATAAATAAATTTAAAGAATGGATATTACGTCCTACTAAAGAAACAGTAGGTGTATGCATAGAATTATTATGTAAAAATATGTTTAAATTAGCAGATGAGTTTGTTCATTGGTGTTGTAATGCGTTACAGATACAGGTATGTAACTTTAAAAAAGAATTAATGGTTTATGATCATATAGACTACCTTTTTGACGTACCATAATGATGGTAAAATATTGGGAGAAGTTATAAAATGGTTTAACCCACCTCAAGAAATAATTATTCAATGCAAAGAAAAATTTATAAATTTGGTGGTTTAAAGATATTCTTCCCATATTAGATAATTATGTTCAAAGGCAGGAAGATAATCTATGCCAGGATATAGAAAATGATATAAATAATGTTTTACAAGATTTGCTATCAAATTAGAAATCAATGCTAATATGATTAATAGCTATGATAATTTAACAGTAAACATACAGGCTGTTGAAGATACAAGTGTAATATTATAAATAACTAACAGGAGGTCAAAATAAAGCAGGAATTAGCGTATAATTTTCTATATGATACTGATAAGTTTATAGAACAATTTCAAAGAGTACTAGATAGAACTCCTCATGAGCGAGCGCCTAGTCACAGAAGCTTTTGGACTCATTTTTTTCTTGGTTCTAGCGTAACTATTCAAAATAGTGATATAGGTAATAATATAGAAGCTATTTGTTTTAGCATTGGTGCATCTGGTGATGCTAAAATTGTAAAACTAGCTTTTAAAGTTAAGATTGATAACAAAGAGAAAGTTATACTACGATCTATATCTATTAGTAAAGATGATACTATTAGTAAAGACGTAAGGTATTCAAAAAATGAACTTAAAACAATAGCATCCAAATTTTGGGGGCAGCAGGCCCAAAAGACTGCAGACACTACTATCAATTTATCAACTACTGACTCTAAAGTGCTACATGTAGATATCAAAGCTAGCAATATTAAACTAGAAGATAATCGTGAATTAGGGGATCACGTATTGAGTATAAATGCCGTTAAAGTTAAACCTTTACAACTAGGCAAAAATACAGAAGGTGAAGATAAGATATTAGATGATATATTATCTATAATGTCTAATTCAAAAACTGCTACAGCGAAGATTGTAGAAAGTTTTTTTTATCAGTTGAGAGAGGCATACCACAATAATAATAAGCAGAACGTGTTGCGAATGGTAGAAGCAGCATATCATGGTTTTACTTATGGAGCATTAATATTAAATTATCATGTAAAATATGGCGTAGATGCTTATGTTGAACAGAGTGCTGGTAGGGGATTTTTAGATTTGTATTTTCTGCTACGTAAAAATAATGGTAATGATGTACCGAATGCTGTCAAAATAATTGTTGAGTTTAAGGGAACACAGATAGGTGATAGCAACAGTATTATGTCTGTTACAGATGCAGTAAAGCAAATAGAAGAGAGAGCTTATGCATTTCAGTTTGTAGGAAGAACTGAATCTAAAAATGTAATAATAGTAGGAGCTGATTTTGGTGCTACGGGCGAAACAGTACAAGCAAAAATGCCAAAAACAATTGACTTACCAAAACAAAGTTTTATATCAAAGCTGATTGATGCAAGACAAGCAACATTAGACCATACTACAATAAAGCAAGCACTAAAAACAATATACGACTCAACACGTAGTGATGAATCGCTAGATAAGGTAATATTAGGGGATTTGTTATCAAGTAATGTAGTAGAGAAAAATGTATTTACTATTAAGGATTTTCCTAACGGTCAGCGTGTGAGCATGTTTGTATTCAAGAATCAATATCAAAAAGCAGTAATATTAACTTGTATCGAACAAGAAAATT
>NZ_LAOQ01000020.1:0-4180 GCF_000965185.1 Rickettsia argasii T170-B | reverse complement strand
TAGATGGTAAACTAATAGAACGGTAGAAAGAACCATAATATCGTTCTTGCATATGATAATTGTGATCTTTCTTTTCAGAAGATTGTTCTTTTTTACCTTCAATAGTTAGGATGTTACTGTCTATTTTAAGATCAATATTATCTTGTGTGACCCCTGGTAATTCCATTTCTAGATTATACTCAGAGTCATTTTCCATAATATCAGTTCTCGGTGATAACATTCTATCATTGTAAGAGGAAGGATAAGAAAAAGAAGCTATTTCATTAAAGAAGTTATTAAAGACATCATCAATATAACTTCTTTTATTAGAGTTGTTTTGTAGTTCTGATTTATTTCTAATACGTGGTAAATTAAAAGCCATAAAAAACCTCCTATTTAAGTTAAATAAAAATAAATAATAACAAATGAATGATCAAAAAATATTCATTATTCTCTTTACTGAATAGGTATTTCTTTAGCATTTTGGTCTTTGAGTTCAATTCTAGGCAAAATAATGGTCAAGATGCCATTTTTCAGCTGAGAAGAAATAGCCTTTTGATCAATATCATCATATAGAGACATAACATAATTAAACTTTTTATTTAAATGATCAGTAGTAGTATTTACTTTAGTATCGTCAATGTTACCTTCAATAAAAAGCTTAAGATTATTTACTTTAAGTTTAATGTTATTCTTATCATAGCCTGGTACTTCTAGGACTAGGATATATTGTTTGTCTTGAGTAATGAATTTACTTTTTATAGAACTTGAGTCATAGATAGATAATCTATTATCAAATACACTATTCCAGTAATAATCAAAGGCAGAGAAAGGGCTATGAATAAAATCTAATGGATGACGTAAATAAACAGTATAATGATTATTATTTGATGTTTTTTTATCCTCATCCGCAATGGTTGGATTGGCCAATAAAATGACAGTAATGCAAGTTAGTAAATATAATTTAATGTTGTTGTATAACATAATAACCCTCTTTTACTCCAATGTAGCTATATAACATATAAGGTTAATTTATAGAATCGTAACAGAATATATATCTAAATTAGATATAGGTTTAGAATAGAAAAATTCAAGTTATTTTATTATTGATGACGTTTATATCCTCCTAGGAATCTAATAAGGTGTAAAAATAGGTTAATAAAATCTAGATATAAGTTAAAAGCAGCTACAATAGACATTTTTTGTGCCAAATGATTGTCAGTATTAGTGAAGTAGAAAGATTTAATTTTTTGAGTATCCCAAGCTATTAGTCCAATAAAGATGATTACTCCTAGAAAAGAAGAAGCAAAATATACAGCAGGACTTTGTAAGAAAAGATTAACAAGTAAAGTAAGAAGTAATCCAACAAGTCCCATTAAAAAGAAAGAGCCCCAAGAAGTGAGATCCTTATCAGTGTTATATCCATATAAGCTCATCATACCAAAGAGAGCAGCACAGATAAAGAAAGTTCTAGCAATAGATATAGTAGTATAGATAAGGAATAGGTAAGATAAAGACATGCCCACTAGAATTGCGTATATCCAGAATAAGATTTGTGCTGATTGAATAGATAATTTAGAGAAGCCAAAGAAGAAATATAGAGCAATAGCTAAAGGGGCAAAAGCAATAATAGAGCCAAAAGCAGTATTAAACATTAAATTTGCAAGTGGTGTCCAAGAAATTGTGACAATAGCGGTACTACCAGTTACTAACAGAGCTGCAGCCATAAGGTTATAAACCTTTAACATAAATTGTCTCAGACCTTCATCATAAGTTTTAGAAGTAGTATGTGTACTAGTAGTGTAATCAATCATAGGCAAAAATTATTGTATATATGTTTATTATTTAAATTATAAATATAATAATAAGATCTTTTAGTTTCAAGGTTATTTATTGCTCTTTAATTATTTAGAGCAATAATGTTTAGAGTTAAGGATTAGAAATATTTATCGAATAGGAATATGAGTAAAGAGATGAGGATACTAAAGAGGAGGCAAGAGGTTAAGGGGCAGAAGAAAGAGAAGTTACCTTTTTGAAAGAATAAGTCACCTGGTAGACGTCCAAGTTTAAGACGTGATATAAGAGGCCAAACAAGTCCAATGGTGGTTATAAGTAATCCAAGGGTGATGAAGAATTTCTGCATATAAGAACCTGACAATTATAGTTAATAATTATTTTATAAGGAGTGATTGCCCTTTGATTTTCCATTTATCAATAATTTTGGGATTTAGTATTAATTGCTCTTTACAATCGAGTAGCATACCGTAGAGAATATGAGCATTATCTTGGTGGAGATAATCAAGTCCTGCTTTAACAAATAATCCACCAAGCATAATCTTTTTGCGAGCGTCAGATTTACGATCAAATGTAACTGCTTTTTGTAATTGCATACGAATATACCATAATTTCTTTGTGATTAATTTAATCAGTTTTTGAGTTTCCTGATTTTGGTTTACTGGGCATTTTTGTTTTACCCCCTAAACTTTTAAACTCATCCAAGATCGGATGTTTTTTATTATCAACATTTTTCACAAACTTTAGAAATCCTATTAGCAATCTATCATCGATAGTTAGAGAATTACATGCTTTAAAAATATTGAACAATTCCTCTTTACGTTTTTGTAGTAATTGAGTTTGTTGTAGTGCTAATTGTTCTTCAATTTTAGCAATACGTTCTTTTTTAAGTTGCTGTAAATTAGCAAGTTTGGTAGCTGTACCTAAAGCTTTAGTTGCCATTATTCCTCATACTTTTAAAATTTAATCCATTTTTGGACATTTAATACTATATGAGTATACCAACAAAAGAGATATACAGTCAAACAAAAATAAGTATCACATATATTTCTTTTACAGATATTGCGGGGGATCATTTAAGGGGGCTTGCTGCCCCCTTAAAACCCTTTAGTAACATACAAGAAAAAAGAGATTGCAAAAGATGATAAAGTATGATGTAGTAGTAAGGTTCTCGTAAGAGCGCACTTTCGCGTTTTGTTGACACAAAACGCTATGCGCTCAGTGAGTAGAACAATATCTGTAAAGTATTAATAATAAGATTAACTATTTATCAATGGCGACATATCATTTTCATAGTTCACATATACAAAGAAGCCAAGGTCAGAATGGAGTTGCTAAGGCAGCGTATATTGCAGCTAATAAATTAGTATATAGAACTATAGATAAAGAAAGTGGAGAAGCTATTAGTATTACTTATGATTTTAGAAAAAAACAAGGAGTAGTATATAGCAAGATATTTGTACCTGAAGAATTTCAAGATATGGCATGGTTAAAAGATAGAGAGCAGTTATGGAACGTTGCTGAAGCAAGAGAGAGAAGAGCTGATTCAAGACCTGGAGCTGAGATAGAATTTGCATTACCTAGAGAGGTAAATAAAGAAGATAATATAAGATTAGTGGAGGAATATGTACAGAAATGGATAGTATCACGAGGCATAGTATGTGACGTTAATATACATTACGATAATCCTGATAATCCGCATGTACATATACAGCATTTAACAAGAAGGTTAGAGCGTTTAGAGAATGGAGAAGTAGTAATTGGAAGAGTCAAGGATAGAGAGTTAGAAAGTCCAAGATTCTTATATTTTTTAAGAGAAGAATGTGAGATAGCAATTAATAAGCTGTATGAGGACGCAGGTTTAGCATTTAGGGTAACTGCTAAGTCATATAAAACACTTGGGATAGAACAAGAGCCGACCAAGCATCGTGGTGTGACACACCATATGCAAGGTACAGAATTAGAAGCAAAAAACAAAGAAATCATAGCTGCGAATGCAAAGAAGATATATGAAAGTTCTGAGCTAGTATTTGGTCGTATTTCATATACAAAGCCAGTGTTTACTAAGGAAGATATAGCAATAGCATTATCTGACGCTTTGATGGTGCATTTAGTGTCAAAAGGCAGTGATCTTGCCAAAGAGCAAGACGCTATTAGAGAGTTTGGCAAAGGTTTTGTGCAGGAGCAAGTAGGTGGTGAAAATACAGTACAAAATATAGCAAATGATGCAGCCGAAATTACTGCAGGAATCCCAGAGAAAAATACAAATAACAATCAAGCAGAAAATACCACAAACAACTCATCTATCGAGCATTTGAACAAAGAATATGGAGAGGAATTTTTAAGGCTTTACAATCAACTACTCGTATCTGACAAGATAGAGCTGATAGACCAAAAAGATTTGACT
>NZ_LAOQ01000019.1:0-4351 GCF_000965185.1 Rickettsia argasii T170-B | reverse complement strand
TATAGTGATTTAACTACTACAGGAAATTCTATAGCAACTGAAATAGGTAAAAGATTAAGCTATGAAGAAGCAAAATCTATCGGTATTACTGATAGTGAATATCTAGGCCTTGCAGCAGATGAATTCAGATAGCACCGCCGCTACTGATCATACTAGTAGTAGTAATAGGAAAGGCACTGGTACTAGTTCCGATATAGGCTTAAGAATACCTAGTATACTCGGAATAACAGTTACATCAACTAATCAACATGAGCAGGATAAAGGTAAATCAGTAAACCAACAGCAATCATATAATGAAGCATTGTCTAAGATTAAGAGTGCTACTAAAAATGGCAGACTAAGCAGTGCAAATAGTAATACACAGTCACTTAGCAATAATCTAAATAGTAATTTTTCTGAGCAACAATCTGTCGGACAAGAAATCGCCCAAACTAAACAAAATATGCAGCAATTAAGCTATAATATGAATTATATAGCACAAAATTCTTCTTCTATTGATCGTAATTTAAATGAACCGGTATTAAATGCAATAATTGCAAAAAATATTCCTGGAGTAAATAGCAAGGAGCAAGCAGCAGCGTGGGTGAGTACTCACACACAAGAAGCTGAGCAAATAGCTTTAGATATAGCTAAAATTAATAATACTATACCGCAAAACTTAAATTCTGAAAGTAATATCAATATCCCATCTAAAGAAAGCATGCGATCAACTTTTGATAAAAATACCAAACAATTAAGTGACCAAGCTAGTAATATTGGTAACAAAAAAAATGATATTTATGATAAAAAGTAGAAGATAAGAAGATGAAAATTCAAGATGAATTTGATAAAACTCCTGAATCAACGATTGTCAGAACTAGTGAGCAAATAGCAGATAATATTGGAATAAGTAGCAAGGCTATAAAGAAAAGAAACATTAAACTACCAGGCCATAAAAATGAAAATAATTGAGAAAAAATTTATGAAAAACATTGAAAAATTGGCACTCATATTTATCTTGCCACTGATATTTTGTAATGTTGTTTTAGCGGAAGACTATACTAATTCTACTAATACAAACCAACAAATAGATCAACACATTCAAATTCAAGATCCTAATATTTTAGCTGAAGAATATTTTAATATTGGTAGAGCATTTTATAAATTAGGAAAATATGAAGAAGCAATGAACAATTTTGATTTGGCAATTAAATATAATTCTAGTTTTGCAGAGGCATATAATAAAAAGGAGTATCGTATAAAAAATTAGGTAAATACCAAGAAGCAATCATGTTATATGATATAGCTCTAAAATATAAGCCATATTTTGCAACAGCTTATAATAATAAAGGCAGTGTGTTAAATGACTTAGGGAAATATCAAGAAGCAATTAATAATTTTGATCTAGTTCTAAACTACAATCTAAAATATCCAGAAGCATATTACAATAAAGGTATATCTTTAATAAACTTAGGACAGTATCAGGAAGCAATAGAAAACTGTGATCTAGCTGTAAAGTATAAACCTGATTATGCATACGCTTATTATAATAAAGCTACGTCCTTAATGCAGCTAGGAAAATACCATGAAGCAATTAGAAGTTTTGACGCAGCTATCAAATATAAGCTTGATGATGAAGCAACATATGGTTTAAAGGGATATGCATTCAGTATATTAGGTAATCATCAAGAAGCAATTAAAAATTATGATTTAGCAATTAATTACAAGCCAAGCGATGCAGCAGCATATTGTAACAAAGGCACATCTTTGAGAAAATTAGGTAAATACCAAGAAGCCATTCACAGCTACGACTTAGCTATTAAGCATAAATCTGATTATGCTGAAAGTTACTTAGAAAAAGGCATTGTTTTAGTTAATTTAGGTAAACAAAGAGAAGCTAAAGAAAATTTTAACTTAGCTCTTAAATACAAACCTAATCTTATAACAGAATACGAAAAAATAATTAAAGGTTTAAAAAAGTTAGGTAACAATCTTATGGCTGAGGATTTTGAACAGAAATTGCAGGTATTAAAAGATAATTTATAAACTAAACTTTATACAAAGATTATATCAAAAATATTATGATAATTTCAATAATAGCAACTATTTATGAGCTATCATAATCAAAATAATTTTACTCGTGGTTCACAAATTTTTGCTCATCAAATGAGAATGCTTGGGCAAGGCAGTATTAATGCTTTAACAGTTGGATTGGTATTTACTGTATCTTGGCTAATATGGCAAGTATTTCAGAAATTATCTTTGATAAGTCTATATTATTTTATCATAGAGCGATACGTACAATTAAAACTTGCTATAGGAGAATATTTTTATTCTATAAATCAAATAGGTATTAAATTCTATTATTTAGAGCAAAAAGCTTGGGTTTACCATAATGCTGAAGAATTTGTTCATAAATTTTGGCATGTTACACCGCATTCGCATAATATCAATCAATTTGAGCAATTTTTATTGCATTCAGCTTGGCAAGAAAGTATTATTACTTTTACTATTGGTCTATTTACTGCTATCATCTTTTTTATGTATCGAGGTAAAAAAGCTGTTATCCAAGATAAGATTAGGGGAGCAGATTTTGTCGAAGCAGGTATTTTAGCAAAAATGCTTTATAAAAACAAACAAGCTGCTAATATTTGCTTTTCTGGATTACCATTGGTTAAAGATAGTGAGAGAAGACATATTCTTATTACCGGTACTACAGGTAGTGGTAAAACTAATATGTTAAATGAGCTATTACCTCAGATTAGAAAAGAGGAGGTAGAGCAATAATTGTTGATTTAACAGGTAGCTTTACTGATAGATTTTTTGATCCCAAATGTGATAAGCTACTTAATCCTTTGCAAGAGAATAGTTCAGCATGGTTACCATGGAATGATTGTCATGAAATTTGGGATTATAATGATATAGCCAGTAGTTTTAGCAATTATAATCCCAAATTAGATGATTTTTTTGCAAAAAGTGCTGAGTTAGTATTAGCTGAAGGATTAAGATTATACCAGGATAGTAAAGACATCAAAAAGCTAATAAATACTATTCTTTATGCAAATAATAAGGAATTTGTTAGGATCTTTAAAAACAGTGCAGTAGCCGGTATAATTAGCAGTAGTGCACCTGAGACTTCTTCAGGTATTCAAGCAACTATTAGTAAAAATATTGAAGCTCTGCAACATTTAAAGCCTGATGGTAGTTTTAGTATTAGAAAGTGGTTTACTGCGGACAAAGGTTGGTTATTTATAACTAGTACTCCTAATCAAGAGTAATGCTGACCACTTATTCTGCATGGATTAGCATAGCGATAAAAGCATTAATGAATAGGAACATCAATAATACTCATAGTAATATGTGGTTTGTGATTGATGAGCTCCAGCACTGCAAAAGATATCTTCACTCCCTATAGCTTTAGCTGAAAGCAGGAAATATGGTGGCTGCGTTGTTGCAGGTATGCAAAATTCATCAATTAGAGGAATATATGGTTGCGGAGCAGCTTCAATGCTTGATCTATTTGGTAGTAAATTTATTTTTCGAGTAGTGACGCAACAGCACATAAATCAGCTTTAATGCTTGGTGAGCAAGAAATTATTGAAACTCAAGAGAATCTCTCTTATGGTCTAACTCCATGCGTGATGGAGTAAATATGCACAGCTTAGAGAAAAGGAAATTATTAGTAATGCCTTCTGAAATCATGAATCTACCAGATCTTACCTGTTATGTAAAACTTGTGGGTAATTTCCCTATTACCAAACTTAAAATGAATTTACAAACTTGATTTAAATCCAAAAACATAAAAGCCATTTTAATGGTATTTTTAAAAGATTTCAATTGTTTGATAGGGGAGATTTACCTTATAAAGAAAAATCCTATTATAAATGTGTAATAGTTGAGATTTTATCTTACATTTAGTAAAATAAATTAATTATTAAATGGAGATAAAGAAATGCACTTAAATCAAAAAATAATAAAGCCAAAAATAGGATTACTAGAACTTGCTAAGAGCCTTGGTAGTATATCATCAGCATGTAAAGCGATGGGATATAGTAGAGACAGTTATTACAGATTTAAAGAACTGTATGAGACTGGTGGCGAAGAAGCGTTATATGAAATTAGTCGCAGAAAGCCAATAATAGCCAATAGAGTTGATCCAGCGATAGAGAAGGCAGTAATGGATATGGCAATAGAATATCCAGCATATGGTCAGCTAAGAGTATCAAATGAGCTTAAGAAGAGTGGAATACTTGTATCACCTGGAGGAGTGAGATCAATTTGGTTACGTAATGATTTAAACAACATAAGTAAAAGACTTAAAGCATTAGAAGCAAAGATGGCTCAGGATGGTATTGTTCTTACTGAATCTCAG
>NZ_LAOQ01000002.1:215000-252125 GCF_000965185.1 Rickettsia argasii T170-B | reverse complement strand
GAAAGTAGAACAAAACGCAAAAGCATTAAGAAGTGAATTAACAAAAGGATCATACTTAGGAAAAAAATAAATCATTTAAAAGTATTGCTATATGCACGTAAAGCATTAGGTCAAAATACTCAAGAAATATAACAATAGATAAAAATAGTCCTATTGCTTCTTTTTGATTACGGGCTAAACTTTTTTGCTCTTTTGCGTAACTTCACATACTTTTTTACAGATTAGTTAAAATTAATAAAGAACTATACTGTTTTATATAAAAATAAAAGTCAATAGGAAATTTCGCCTTATACGATAAATAAAGAAATAAAATGCAATTCATTGTTAGCTTATTTTTACTATTCATTAATGATGTTAATAGTATGATAATAAACTAATTGAGAGAAAAATATTTGTACGTCAATCTTATACTCATATCCTTACCTACTTTTTGTATGTTGCAGTGTGCGGTGAGTGTTTCCTCTTTATAAGATAGGTTATACAAGAAGTCTATTGATGATTTCCTATTTGTACCTTATTAACCCTAAATCTTTTTTTTCAATTCTTTTTATATAATTATTTGGCGTACCTGTATTTTTATTAGAAATAGTGTTATTAATTAATTGTTTACCAATTCTATTTACTATATTTTCTGTGCCGCTTAGTCTAATTTCTTTTTTTACTGTATCGTTTTGTATTCCTTATGATCGTTAGTATTTGTATTTTCAACTGTTTTTGTTAACACGCTTTTATGAGTAGTTATTTGTTCCGGTTGTTTATAAAAAGGACTATGTGCCCTATCTATATCTTTTAGTATATCTACTATTATATTTTGTGATGTTATTTCTTCACTAAGCTGATTAAATCGCTGTTGTTTTTCTTGATCGGTAAATCTAAAGTAATTCTTATCTTGTAGTAATGCGTTTAATGCTGCAGTTTAAATAGTTTGTTTATATCCTATCTCTGCTAATGCTTGTATATTTTTATAATTACCTATATCTGCTTTTTGTTTTTTGTGTTTCTTGATTAATATTATGGTTTAGATCCTTAATTACTTTATCCTATCCTGGGATTGACCGAATCTTTAGAACCTTTTAATGATTGTAATCCTATATTTATTGATGAAATTATTTGTGCTACATTATTACCGACTATAGCTGCTGATATCCCCACCACGTTTACTATATTATTTATTCCATTTGTTATAACCGATGCTATAAATAATGATTTAGTACCTTTATTACTTTTGTCTTGCGTTTGTTGCTGCTCATTATGTATTATAAATCATCTTTACTTTTTACTGTTTCTTGATGAGAAATTATACGCTCCAAGTTACGCCTTTGTATAACTTCTATATCATCCATAATTCATATATTAATTAAAATACAAAGTTATTTATTATTATGTCAAATACACCTAAGTTAGAAAATCACTATAATAAATTGTTACAAGATATTATGCTTAAAACATTAGAGCAGAATAAAACTGTAGAAACCTATTTAATACAAGAAGATTTTAGTAGTACTTTAGATGAGCTGCAAAAGATAAACGCACAGCTTGAAGAATATTGTAAGATTTTTGCTCTGCTTGAAAGAATTAAAACCGAATTAGCTGAAGAAGATAAAGTATATAACTAATTTATATAAAAGGTGCAAGCCGCATTTTGCCTTTTATATTCAATAATAATTTCCTGCTTCAACTGCTAGCTTTTTAAAAGGTGATATACCGAGGTTATACCCTATAATAATAGGAATTACTATCATCACCAATCCTAAATTATTAAAACGTTCTGTTAAATAAACAAGTCCAAAAGAACTAATTACATACATAGCGGCTCTTGAATAAGTATATATAAAGCTAGCATAGGTAAATCGTTTTAAAACCGGAAAACTTTTATAAAATATTGGAATTGCTGGAGATTCACTTGGAGAAAAAGTAACTAAAATTAGTGGAATTAAGAGAATTTGCTAACCTTGCGTTATATTATCTAATATTAATGGACTAGATAGAAGAAAAGTTAAAAATATTACTAATTGCGTTTTTAAAATTTTTAGTGGATGAAATTTATAGCATAAACACGTAAGTGCTAGTGCTACAAAAAATTCTACTATAGAAATAATGAAATTTTGATGTATTACTGCTTCAATGGTATAGTGTAACGCATCTTTAAGTATATTACTACAATGAATATAAGCAAAATAAAACCATACTGGTTGTGCTAGTTGTATTAAAAAATAATAGATTGCATGCTTCTTATTAACTTTTCCCTGCCATACAGGATTATTTTTTATCGTTGCTACATCAATTATATTACTATCTTTTATCGTTTCTTGTATTCTATGCTTAGCATCAACAAAATCCGGTGTTTCTAGCAAAGTAGTCCTAGCAGCACTACCTATTAATGCAATTCCTGCACCTACCCAAAATGCGATACGCTAATTAAAGCCATAGGATGTAACTAAGGTTTCTACGCCAAGGGCCACAGTTAATCCTAAGCTAGCACACACCCCTACAAATGCTACGGTAGGAAAGCGTTTAGGAACTCCAACAGATTCCGTTAAATATAATTCTGCTCCTACTCTTGCTCCCATGGATGACATACCTTGCACTATACGGCATATTGTTACTATCCAGGCGGCACTAGCACCTACTTGGGCATAAGTAGGAAGATTAGCCATAACTATGCAAGAAAATGACATTAAAATAGTGGTAATAATGACTGTGGATTTCCGACCTATATTATCAGCCAAATAATAAAGCTCCTAAGGGTCTAAAAATAAAAGTAGAACAAAAAGAAAAAACTGCAAGAAGTCGATTAACGTGAGTATCATATTGCGGAAAGAAAAGCTCATTAATTAGTACTGCAATATGAACATATAGCATAAGATCAAAATATTCTCAAAAAGTACCTATAGATATTAATCCTATGCCTATAGCCCGTTTTTATTCTCTGTTTAAACTTTTTTGTTTTTTTTCGTATCCCAACACAATTTTTTCTAAAAAGTTAATTTATGGCAAGGTTATATTGAGAAGATTTCAAGTCAAGGAAAAAGTTACAATGTTTTATGATTATACTTATTTAAAACTTCTTTGACTAATGAAGTTGTTATTTTTCTTTTGGAAATTAAAGCAAAATAGTTAATATTGTCTAATATTTCTATAATTTTAGAATATTCCCTAGGCAAATTTACTAAAAGAAAATCTATTATTTGTCCGGATATTGTTACCGACGAAATAGCAAAATGCTTAAATATTAGAATTTTGATTAATTCATCGTCAGGTGAGTTTAATAGAATACTAAGTACTGATTTAATACGTGAAGATAAATCGGGTAAAGTAAAATTTCTACTTTTATCAGATGCGGTAAGTAAAAGATATTTTTGTTTTTCGTTAATAATATTAAATATATGAAGTAATGTCGGCTCTTGCCAGTTTTCAATATCTTCAATGATGAAAGCATTATATTTTTCTGAAATTTCTTCATTAAAAAAAATATCTTTAATAATATAGGCATTGCTTAAATTTTGCCATATTTTGGTTAAATAAGTTTTGCCTGACGAAGAAGGTCCTTTAATTAATAAAGTAAATTTATAAGGGTTAACGCCAAAGCCGCACTGCCAATTTTTTATAATATTATAAGCTTGATCGTTAGAACTAGAAACAATAAATTCATCAGGATGATATTTATTAGAAGTAATAAAACGAAATATATATTGCTGCACTGTTATAAGAATTTTTTAGTCGTCTATTTGGTAGAATTTGCTAGATTTATAAAATTTAATTAGATTCAAAAGTAAAATTTTTGTAATCCCTGCAATCGGTATAGCAAAAAATATTCCAATAATTCCCAATAAACTGCCGCAGGCAAAAATTGAGAATATAATCCAAAGAGGATGCAACCCTATTTTATCACCGATAATTTTAGGGGTGAAAATATAGGACTCGCAAATATTTCCAACTAGATAAATTATCATTATATATAGTAATTTGGTAGTTATACCAAAAGTTAAATAGCCGATAATTAGAGTTAAAAGAAACGATATAAAAGTACCAAGGAAAGGAATAATAACTAAAAATCCTGTTAAAATGCCAAGTAAAAGAGCGAGATCAATACCTATTACGGTAAATGCAATACTATAATAAGTAGATAATAATAAGCAAATATTTAGCTGTCCTCTTATGTAAGCAGATAACAGATTATTAATTGCCGATAATATTTCAAGGATTTTCGGTCGGGTTTTTATAGGTAATAATGATTTCATGTTTGCAATAATTTTAGCCCAATCACGTAGGAAATAGAATAATATTATAGGTATAAGTAAAAATAAAACAAATATGTTAATAGTTATAATAGTATAACGCCAAAAATTATTAGCAATACTGCCAAGTATAGTAAATATACTATTTATAAAATTGCTTAAAGAATTCTTGATTTTGTCGGCAATATCAGGTTCTATCGAATAAATTTTTACCATTATAGGCGGTAATATTTCTGCCTGTAAATAATTGTTATATTTTGGAATATTATTTATAAAAGTAAAAATTTGTCCATAAATTATCGGCACTAAAATAGTTAAGCTTAAGAAAAATATGCTCAAAAATATCAGATAAATTATGCTTGATGCAAATTTATTTGATATTTTAAATTTTGATGCGATAAAACCCATAGCAGGTTGTAGTAAGTAAGATATTATAAATGCGATAAAAAATGGCTTTACTGCGTCTGAAATTAGCATAAAACCGCTGATAAAAAGCCCTAAAAAAACTAGCCAAAATATAACGGTCCTATTCATTATTATTTTCCTCATTTTCTATACGAAGATCAACTTCAAAAAGAGCTAGGAGTTTACAAGGCGAAGATCACAGCGTATACTTAATAAGTAAGAATTGAAGCTCTTGTAAAACGACGACGCTAATTTTTGAAGTTGATCGAGTATTAAGGTTTTTTAACTACTTGTACGGTAGCAGGACGAAGTAGTCTATCTCTAATTTTATATCCTGATTGCATTAAAGTAATAATACTATTTGGTGCATGATCAGGATGTTCTATCTGTGCAATTGCATTATGTAAATTATAGTCGAACATTGATCCTATTTCCGGCTTTATTTCTTCAATATGATGTTTATGAAAGACTTTGTCTAGCTCGTCTTTAGTCATCTGAATGCCTGTAATAATATTTGTGACTTCTACATCAGAATTTGCCGGTTTATGTGCTAATGCTCTTGAAAGATTATCACTAACATTTAGTAGTTCTTTAGCAAATTTAGCAATTGCATAATCTTTTGCTTCGTCACGTGCTTTTTCTAAACGCTTTCTTGTATTGTCTATTTCAGCAGTAGTTCTTATTAGCTTATCTTTTAGCTCTTCAATCTCGGCTTTTAACGCTGTTATCTCCAGATTTGCTGTTTCAACTATCTCTTCAGCAATATCATTTATTGTTTGTTCATTATTTTCTATATTATCGTCTATCATATTATTTACTTTATATTTATGTTCTTTTTTGAGATATATATATATAATAAAAAATTTTTCAATGGTATACTCGTTTAATTTGAAAAATTGGTGTCGTTGTTTCGTATTGTTTTATCCTCACTTACTAGTATGTACGCTGTGGTCAAAAAATATGAAATGCCTTACTCTGTTCCAAATTAAACTTCGTCTACTATTTATTTTTACTTATGGAGTACAAATTGTATTATGAGACAGTCAGGAAGAAAAAGCAATCAATTACGTCCTATTTCATTAGAGTTATCCCCGCTTATTAATGCGGAAGGTTCATGTCTTATTAAAATCGGTAATACACATGTCATGTGTAGTGCTACTTGTGAAACTACCGTACCGCCATTCTTAAGGGGACAAAATCAAGGCTGGATTACTGCCGAGTACGGTATGCTTCCCGGTTCTACATCACAGCGTATTAAAAGAGAAGCGGCATTTGGGAAACAAGGCGGAAGAACGCAAGAGATACAGCGTTTAATAGGTAGGGCGATGCGATGTGTAATTGACGTGAGGAAACTCGGCGAGAGGCAAATTATCATAGATTGTGATGTTATTAATGCTGACGGCGGTACTAGAACTGCAGCAATAACAGGGAGCTACGTAGCATTGCACCTAGCTATTAGGTCATTGATGAAAAAGAGAGTTTTAAAGGTGAACCCGTTAATTAGTCAAATTGCAGCTATTTCTTGCGGTATATATAAAGGTGAGGCGATACTAGATTTGGATTATTTAGAAGATAGTGATGCGGACGTGGATAGTAATTTTGTGTTTGCAGGTAACGGTAATTTAATCGAAGTACAAGGCACGGCAGAGAAAAATCCTTTTTCCGAAGAGCAGTTTTTAGCAATGTTAAAACTTGCTAAAGGCGGAGTTGCGGAATTATTTACACTACAAAATCAGGTACTGATTGGGTCTTAGAAAGTTGCTAAGTGGATCAGTGTTCCCGTCATTGCAAAAAATGCTAATTTATAGCCTTTTTTTATTATTGCTCTGGATTGCCGCATCGCTTTGCTCCTCGCAATGACGGTGCATGTATCCACGCAACCAATCTTCCACGAGAAGAACGTATTTATTAAGCGTATGGATTATCATCAAAAGCAATATGTTCACCTGATAATATAATTATCTTATCTCGATTGGTATTATTTATAAATACCTTATGATTAAGATCTGTTACTTTAACACTACTATGTGGTCCTAAGATTAATTCCACAACATTACCTAGGCTTTCAAACGTAACACGCTGATTAGCTCCAATTGTTGTTTTATTTGGGATATATTAATATTTGCTGTTCTACTTTCTTCGGTAAAAGTAATAGTTCTATATTTTGGATAGTTCATATTTTCCTCTTTGAATGAATTTTAAGTTATAAAATCATTACTACAATATTCCATATACTACTTCAATTAAAAATTTTTTAACCTAGCTCTCTACTTAATTTATAATTGCTATTATAGTGTATTTTTTAAATTTAAGCGGCTAAGGTATTAAGATTATATTATTGTCTAGTATGCCTTATAATTATTTTTTATATTAATAAGGTACATGCTTCGGCATGGTTGTTAGAGCAGGGAAGAGATAGATATATTGTAGGAGGGTAATAAAGTTAATAAGATATCAAAAAACGAGAAAAAGCAAAGAGAAGAAGCCGTTTTATACATAAGAGAAAGAGTAGCTTATCTATGGGAATACCTCAAAAAAGTAAGCGATCAGCCGAGTCTTCATGCAGAAATCTTACGACAAATAAAAAGATTAGAGCAGAAGATAGTAGAATTATCCTCTGATCAATATGAGCAATTTGTAAGTAGTACTGTATAATACAGTATTACCGATACTCAAAATATTGGAGTACATTTTTTGTACAAAGAAGATAAATTTTTGAATGAAAAAAACATAAGCACGGATGCTTCTATTTACTATAAATTGAAGCTATTTGAAGATAAAGATTTTGTTATTGCGGCTCAGCCTAAAATTTTAATGAGTAAGAGTAAAAAACTTAAAGAAGATTTTTTAGGCGAGATATCTCTAATAATTGGAATGTCTAAAAATATCCGCCCTGTTACTATTTTTAATCAAAATATATTTAGCTTTGGACATTCAATTAATATTGGTTCTAAGAAGATGTATTATAATTTTTCTACTTGTGAAGGGATTAAATTTAAAAACGGCATAATGCTTACAAGTTTTACAAAATACCATACTCGGCAAAATTACGGCTATGTATATGATAGTTCAGTTTATGAGCAGTTAGGAATTGTAAAGATAATTAATTTTGGTAAAGAGAATAGAAACTTGTTAACTGCTCAAATCGGTCATTTTTGGGATCGCAGTCTTTCAAATTAAGAAATATAAAATATCAGGTATAAATTTTTCAGCATGGTTAGATGTATAAATGAAGATATAATATTACAGATAATCAGAGATAAAAACTTATTAGGTAAAAAACAAGCTACTAGTTTAAAAGCTATGATCGAAGAAGCAATTATCGATAATGAGATAATGATTGATATATTATATGAAAATAGAATATTGCCGCTAATAAGCAATATTTCTTATATTAAAATTTATAATTATTCTTATATACAAGCCTATGTAGTGAATGGTTATTGTAATATGAAGATGTTCACGGTAATACAATAACTGCTATAAATGCTCTAAAAATATTGTTGAGTAATAATAATATTTTTAGATCTATAATGCTGATCAAGAAATATTATTTTTATAAATTATTAGAAAAAAATTTCGCCCATTTAACTAGTATCAAAGCAAAATATGCTCTTGAATTTAAAGTCGGACCGATTATTGCTAAGAATATTAATTATACCAATAAAATAATAATATTTTTCGTCGTGTTTATAGCCACATTGATTTATCTGCCGGTTTTATTTCATGTTGCTAATAATATAAGCTATTGTTTGCAAAATATTTTAAAATCTCTGTTATGTATAAGGGCAGTAAGAGAATCGCATTCGGTAGGGTTGCATGGATTGAAAAGCGTATTCGGTGTTATACCGTGGTTTGACCACGGTATCCAGAAAATAATTAAAAATACTAATATTAGTATTTTTAATTGGATCCCGCGATCAAGTCGCGGGATGACAGAGGTGGAATCGCTTCACAAAACAAGTAGTACTAAAAATCATTCGGTGGAATCACAAAAATTAATTATCCAAAAGATATAGGCGTTAAAATTATTATCGAAGATGACGATTATCTAATGATTAAAGAAATAGTGTTATATAATTTACCGTCTTATTTTCATGTTATATCTGTTCCGAAAAGTCTACCAAGCACTAAGCCGAAAGCCCTTAATTATGCTCTAGAATATTCATGTGGCGAGTATCTAGTAGTATATGATGCTGAAGATAAACCTGAACAGCTACTTAAAGCTCTAGAAATGTTTAAAAACTTGCCTCTAGAATATGCTTGTCTTCAAGCTAAGCTTAATTTTATAATAAAAATGAGAATATTTTAACCAAAATGTTGAATATAGAATATAGTTTATGGTTTGAATATATCTTGAAAGGGTTAAGTTTGCTAGAACTTTCTACACCTCTTGGGGGTACTAGTAATCATTTAAAACGGATATATTAAATAAGCTTGGCGGATGGGATTCTTATAATGTAACAGAAGATGTCGAGCTTGGTATAAGAATTTACTCACAGAACTATAAAGTAGCTATTCGTGATTCCTATACTCTAGAAGAAGCTCTGAATAGTTTAGGTAATTGGCTAAATCAAAGATCACATTGGATTCAAGCTTTTTGCAAACATTTTTGGTATTTAAAGCACAAAAAGATAAATGCCAAAAGTTTACTTTATTGCAAGTAATAACAATTTATATTTTCATCGGCTTATCTACTTATAATTTTTGGAGTTTACCCTTTATAATATTTTCTATTGTTATAAATAAAAATTCTATCTTTTATATCTATATGGTACAGCTCTGTATATATTAAAAAATTCTTTAAAAAGCGGAAAAGTAAAATTTCAGGATATAGTAGCTTTGAGCTTATGGGCTAGTTATTTTATATTACATACTGTAGCGTAATATAAAGCAGTATTTGAAATAATTTTCTGCCCTTTGAATTTGAAATGGAGTAAAACTAAACACGGCACTATTTTAGAGGATTTTGAGAAAGAATAGACCTCTAATAAAAAAATTTTTATTCTTACCCCTTGAACTAACAAAAATAAAATATATATAGTATGTACATTTAAAGATTTAATAATTGGAGGTTAAAATGTCTTTTAAACCATTACATGATAGAATTGCAATAAAGCCTATCGAACAAGAAGAAAAAACTAAAGGTGGAATTATTATTCCGGATACTGTAAAAGAAAAGCCGATGCAAGGTGAAATAGTAGCCGTGGGTAATGGTATTCGTAATAAAAAAGGCGAAATTCATCCTTTAGAGCTAAAAGTAGGCGATAAAGTTTTATACGGTAAATGGGCAGGCACCGAAATTGAAATTAACGGCACAAAACTGATCGTTATGAAAGAAAGCGACGTATTTGGTATTATTAATTAATTATTTATTTTAAGGAGAAATTAAATATGGCAACAAAACTTATTAAACACGGCTCAAAAGCTCGTGAGCAAATGTTAGAAGGCATTGATATACTTGCAGATGCAGTAAAAGTTACTTTAGGTCCAAAAGGCAGAAATGTACTTATCGAGCAATCATTCGGTTCACCGAAAATTACAAAAGACGGTGTGACGGTTGCAAAATCGATCGAGTTAAAAGATAAAATTAGAAATGCAGGAGCTCAGCTATTAAAATCAGCTGCTACAAAAGCTGCAGAAGTAGCCGGTGATGGTACCACTACAGCTACGGTGCTTGCTAGAGCTTTGGCTCGTGAGGGTAATAAGCTAGTAGCTGCCGGTTATAATCCTATGGATTTAAAGCGTGGTATGGATTTAGCGGTAAACGCAGTAGTAGAAGAAATTAAAAAATCCAGTAAAAAAATCAATAGCCAAGAGGAAATCGCACAAGTCGGTACTATCTCTTCAAACGGTGATAAGGAAATCGGTGAGAAAATTGCTAAGGCAATGGAGGAAGTCGGTAAAGAAGGCGTGATAACCGTTGAAGAAGCAAAGAATTTTAGCTTCGATGTTGAAGTAGTTAAAGGTATGATGTTTGATAGAGGTTATCTATCACCGTATTTTGTAACGAATTCCGAGAAAATGGTTGCTGAGCTTGAAAATCCTTTCATCTTACTATTTGAGAAAAAATTATCAAATTTACAACCGATGTTACCTATACTTGAGGCTGTAGTACAATCACAACGCCCGCTATTAATTATTGCTGAGGATGTTGAGGGCGAAGCTCTTGCAACGCTTGTAGTCAATAGATTACGTGGTGGTTTAAAAGTTGCGGCAGTAAAAGCTCCCGGTTTTGGCGATAGAAGAAAAGCAATGATGGAAGATATTGCTATCCTAACTAAAGGTGAGCTTATTACTGAAGATTTAGGTATGAAGCTTGAAAATGTGAGTATTAAGAGTCTAGGGACGGCAAAAAGAGTAACAATTTCTAAAGAAAATACCGTAATTGTTGACGGTAACGGTGATAAGAAAAATATTGAAGATAGAGTATTACAAATTAAATCTCAAATAGCTGAAACTACTTCTGATTATGATAAAGAAAAACTACAAGAGCGTTTAGCTAAACTTTCCGGCGGTGTTGCCGTATTAAAGGTTGGCGGTGCTACGGAAGTTGAAGTGAAAGAGCGTAAAGATCGTGTTGAAGATGCACTTGCTGCTACAAGAGCGGCAGTTGAGGAAGGTGTTGTTGCCGGTGGCGGTGTAACATTACTTCATGCATCACAACCTTTAACAAAGCTTAAAGTAGAGAATAAGGATCAACAAGCAGGTATTGAAATAGTAATAGAAGCTTTAAAGGATCCGCTAAAACAGATTGTTGAAAATGCTGGTGAAAACGGTGGCGTAGTAGTTGGTAAATTACTAGAACATAAGGATAAAAATTATGGCTTTAATGCTCAAGATATGCAATATGTCGATATGATTAAAGCAGGAATTATTGATCCGGCTAAAGTAGTGCGTACTGCACTTCAAGATGCTGCTTCTGTTGCTTCGTTAATTATTACCACGGAAACTTTAATTGTTGACGAACCTTCTGATAAGGCAGAGCCAATGCCAATGCGTGGCGGTATGGGAGGCATGGGTGGTATGGATTTCTAAGTCTATATCTCTATAAGATAGGTTATGCAATAGATCTAATAAACCTGTTTTATTGTATTGCTCGTTCCCCTCATTGTAAGGAGGCATTGTTGCGTGGATCGCAAAACCTGTTCAATGTCATATCGTGGCTTGACCATGGTATCCAGAAAAAAATACTAATAATATTAGCATTTTAAACTGGATCCTGCTACAAGCTCGCAGGATGACAATTAAGAAACTGGTCCACGCAGGCAATGCCTGCTCTGCAATGACGATTTTAACAACGTACTGTACAACACATTATTAAGTCGCAGTAGGACACTGAAAAGCTGATTTATGCAACAAATGGGTTTTAAAGCGATTCTTTGCCTAATTTGAAAATAAACTCTTTAATAAAACTCTTCCTCAAAAAATAAAATATAGAATTTTTTGTAATTATTTAATGAGTGCAAATATTTTTTAATTAATTATAATAGCTCAACCTTTGGTATTTATCCTATGAGACTGTTAACAAAATAATTTTAAAGCTCATTAAATTCTTTTTAACTGCAAATTATAAGATTTTTTTGAAATAGGGATATTTATTACTGTAAAAATCTCTTTAATTATCAATTAAAGTTATTTTATTAACAGCCTTATATAGGATGAAAAAGGTTTAAAGCGGTTTTACGCTTTAATTATTAAGAATAGATTTCTTGTTGTAGTTATAGGCAAGGTTAATCTATAATGTATAGATTCGTTTAATTTAAAAAATTAGTAATAACAGTTTCTAGCTTTTGGTCGGTTAAACTATGCTAACTAAAATTAGTAAGGTTTTAGAAAAATTACTATTCTTATTTTAAAAAAGTCTTATAATTTATACAGTTAAGAAAGACTAAAATAAGATAATTTAAATTTTATATATAAAACTTAAAAAATGAGGTTCTAAAAGCAATCTAAAGGATAAAAGATAAAATAATAGGGTAGGGTAGTGCGAAGCTCGCCACAAGCTTAATTTTTCCTATTAATATCAACTAAAGCTGGGTTTTATTAATATTTACTAAAAATAGCAAATTAATTAGAAATATTAATAGAACTTAATTAAGTTTATTGCTTTAATTGGTGTGTAGTTATTCGTAAGTATAACTATTAACTGAATTAGTATAAATTAAAGAGGTAGTTTTGCTTCAAAAGGTTATTAAAAATTTAAATCACAATTTATCTAAAAATGATATTGCTGCTCAAATAATAGGTAGGATCAAACATCCAATATCAATTTTATATAAATTATATCGTAAGGGTATAAAGTTAGAAGAATTAACAGATATTTTTGTGATAAGCATAGTGGTAATAGATGAAGAGAAATGTTATAAAGCTTTAAAAGTAGTTCATGATCTTTATGAGTATGAAAAGGATAAATTTACAAATTATATTATTAATCCTAAGCCAAACGGCTATCAATCTTTGCATACTATTATCACAACTGAGGATAATTATAAAATAGAGATACAAATACGTGATCGTAAGATGCATTATCATGCAGAGAGCGGTGAAGCTGCACAACTGGAAATATAAAAATAGTTTTTAGCTGATATACTACTTCTTTTAAAAGGAGTATATGCATACAATTAGTATAAAATATTTTTATAAGAAAATTAATAAGATTTTAGAAAAACATGATATTTATTTTTTAAATTTATCGATAATCAATGGTTAAGCACAAGTTAAACTATATCTTGATTTTTAAATAGGATTATATTTTTGTGATTTTTTTACACAGTTACATTACATTAATATTAATCTTTGTTAACATTGAATATATTTAATAATCGCTAGTATCTTAAGTAAAAATATAAAAATAGTTAATAAAACTTAATAAAAAGAAAAGCATTTTTTATTTATTCTCAAATATTTTTTCACTTTAGTGGTTTATAACTTCTTGCAATGTATTAAAAATTTAGTAAGCATTATTAATTGCACAGATAGATTATTGTTCAATCTATTTTTATATATTGCAATACAATTGAAATTAAAGGTAAATTATGACTAAAAAACTAGTGGATAACAAAATAGCTCCTAATAAAGCGGAGTACGATAACCTTACCGAAGACAATGGCTTGAGTTTGCGAAGAATTAAAGTTGTTAAAGGATAGCTCACAGAAAAATGAGATGGAAGGAGGAAAAAATCCTTTCCTGGCTATGTGGACTTTCCTGATGATACTCTAAGTACACCGACAATTCAAGAGGGACATCTTCTTAGCGGTGGAAAAGAAGATGAGAGAGATCGTGGACATATGCGATCACTGATCATCCTAATGACTTTTCTCAAAGACTAACTTTGAATGAGCTTAAGACATTTTTTGAAAATATAAGCCAAGAAAAACCATTTTGGAGCCATACATTACCTGCTTCTACGGATCATTCAATAATTCTTCTGGAAAGAGAAGCAGGATTTCGCGTTCTTTTCTTTTAGAAAGATGGATAGTCGCTGACCGGCATGGCATTTCATCAATCATGGGTTCTTGAATATGAAGCAAGTTTAGGCGGTGAAGGGCCTGGCCATGGACACCATCATCACGATGCTTAATTAAGTTTTAAAGCAACTTAGTAGCGAATGGTTATGCGCTAAGCGAAGCTTTGTTGTTCGGATACCCAAGTCGTCATTTCGAGGAAAAATTGAAAATTTTGACAAAGCAATCTCGGACCAAAATCTTGAGATTGCCATGCTCCTTTTAGTTGCTTGCAATGACGGTTTAGTATCCACGCAACAAAGCTTAAATTCTTGCGTTACTATCTACTCAAAGCTTTTAGGCCTTCCTTTAAGCCGTCTTTTATAAATGAAATTTTAGCTTGTTTGCCGTCTGCGGTAATTAGTTCTATATAATTATCGTTTGATAAAATCATGTCTAGCTCGTCTTTTGTAATAATAGCTAAAGCCTGACAGCCGTTTACTGTACAATTGACGTATTTTCCGGCTGCTATTCGTTTGTCACCGCTGTTAATAACTGTACCTGCTGGAATTTGAACATTTGACGGGACTATTTCTATTATTTTTAATTCCTGTTCTTCTTGTTCCCCATTAAAATAACCTATGTGATAAATGGCTAATATTTCCGTTTCTTTATCTTTCTCTAGATTATTAATTTGTTGTGATAAGAAGCAAAGTTGTTTTTTCTCATTATTAAGAGTACAATTTAAAGTCCAAGCTCCGTACTTTTTTGGTGCTGTTGATGCGTTGACGTTTTGTATGCTATACAAAACAAAAGTGCCGGTTATTATAAATAATCCAATAAAAACAAAAGCAATTTTTTTTATACAATCTTTCATATAATTTTTAACCTTTTTAAAATATTTTCTTTTCCTAAAATTTCTGCAATCTCAAATACGCTAGGTGATGTAGTCATACCTGTTATTAAAGCTCTTACCGGTTTCATAATGTCATTCAGCTTTAAGTCGTTTGCTGCTGCTATTTCTTTAAATTTATTCTTTACGGATTCCTTATCAAACTGCTCAAGTTCGCTTAAGTTTTCTATAATTTGTTTGATTAAATTCTTATCGCAATTTTCTATAATTTCTTTTGAATCTTGGTTGTAGATGATAGGAGAATCTACTAGATAAATTTGAGCAAGGCGTGTTAGTTCTAGTAATGTTTCACTTCTAACTAACAAGCTTGGCATTGCTTGTTTGATATAGCCTATTTCTTGCTCACTAACCTTAAACTTCTTCGACAACTCTACTGTTAGGGGGAATTTGTACGTCAATCCGGTACTCGCATCCTCACGTATGTCTATATACGCTGCGGTTCTGCGTTCCGTGTTTCCTTCAAATTCCTTCCTATAAGCGAGCTTCCGAAGAAGTTTATTATAATTTTGTTCCAATATCTCTACAGTCTTTGAAGTTAAGTTATCATTGTCAAGCATTCTTAAGTAATGAGCGTTAAGGCTATTCATCTTAGCAAAATCAAGCTTAGAAGGTGATTTACCGAGTGAATCAAGATTAAACCAGTCTATAGCCTGAGTCATTGAGATAATTTCATCATTGCCGTGACTCCATCCAAGACGCAGTAAATAATTACACAAACTTTCCGGTAAATACCCCATATCCTTATAAGCTTCAACGCCTAATGCTCCATGCCTTTTGGATAATTTTGTTCCGTCTGCTCCATGAATTAACGGTATATGAGTCATGCTCGGTACTGCATATCCGAAAGCCTGATAAATAGCGAGTTGCCTTGCTGCATTGGTTAAATGATCGTCACCTCTAATAATATGAGTTATACCCATATCATGATCGTCTACTACAACGGCTAGCATGTAAGTAGCAGTGCCGTCTGCTCTTAATAGTACCATATCGTCTATATGAGAGTTTTCAATTACTACCTTACCTTGTAAAGTGTCATGATTGTTATACTACCCTCTCTTGGAGTTTTTAGACGTATTACCGGCTTAATATCAGTAGGATAGATAGATGGATCTTTGTCACGCCACTCGCTATTAAAAATAAAATGCTGTTTATTTTCTAAAGCTTGTTGTCGCTGTCTTTCTATTTCTTCTTGGCTAGTAAAACAATAATATGCTTTACCGTTTTGCAGTAATTTTAGTGCAGCTTCTTTGTAAAGGTTATGACGTTTAGACTGGAATATAACCTCACCGTTCCAATCAAGCCCTAGCCATTTTAGACCTGAGAATATAGCTTCTACCGCTTCTTTAGTTGACCTTTCTTTATCAGTGTCTTCAATGCGAAGCAAGAACTGACCGTTATGATGCCTTGCGAACAAATAATTAAAAAGGGCGGTTCTTGCCGAACCTATATGTAAAAACCCCGTCGGTGACGGAGCAAATCTAGTAATTACGTTATTATTCATTTATTATCTTTTTTAAATATATACTAAGAACTGTGTCATACCGTGGCTTGCCACGGTATCCAGAAAACAACTAAACATACTAATAATATTAGTATGTTTAACTGGATCCTGAGATCAAGTCAGCTGTGTTGCATGGATCAGTTTTTGCGTCATTACGAGGAAATTGCATAGCCATTGACGAAGCAATCCAGTAAAAAATGCTAAAAATTAGCATTTTTTTATTATTTTTCTGGATTGCCACGCTCCTTACAGTCGCTCGCAATGACGATTCGGTATTCATGCAACAAGGCTGATCAAATTAGTTAGGATAACACATACTCTTTCTCCCCAAACACATAAAATAATTTACGTCTATATCATCGCTTAATTTCCACTCATTTTTAACCGGATTATATACCAAGCCTTTCAGCTCTTTAATTTCAATTTTGGTATCCGTAAGCATTTCGTAAATTTCCAACGGTTTTAGGAATTTGCTATAATCATGAGTGTTTTTTGGTACCCAACCTAAAATATATTCGGCAACTATTATTCCAAGTATATAAGCTTTTTTAGTACGGTTAATCGTAGAAATTATTGCCATACCGTTTGGCTTAATATGCTTCACCAAATTTAGTATAAATTGCTGTACGTTTTCTACGTGTTCAATAACCTCAAGACAAATTACCACATCATATAGCTTGTCACTTGCTAATTCTTCTATAGTAGATTGTAAATAATTTATCTTTACGCCTTTTTCCTTAGCATAAGCAGTTGCCGTTTCAATATTACTTTGCAGTGCATCAATGGCTGTAACGTTAAAACCTTGAGCCGCTAAAGGCGTTGCAATTAACCCTCCACCGCAACCGACGTCTAATATTTCTAATTTAGAAATATTGTTAGACATCTTCTCACACTCTACTTCTATAGGTAATTTGTGCGTCAATCTGCTGCTCGCATCCTCACGTACTTCTATGTACGCTGCGGTGCTGTGCTGCATGTTTCCTACCAATTCCTCTCTATAAGCGAGTTTGGAAAGGTGTCTATTGTAATGCGTAGTTATTTTCTCTATTATATATTCAAGGCGAATAGGGTTTATTCGGTGTAAGATACTGAATTCTCCGTCCTTATTCCACCAATTATGAGAAATTTTCTCAAATTTTTCTAATTCTTTTTTATCGATTGAAGACATAGTATATGATTCTTTCCAATGTCATCCCGTGGCTTGACCACGGGCTCCATAAGTACAGCCTAAGAACTTTAGTGGATCCCGTGGTCAAGCCACGGGATGACAAGAGGCCATACAACAAACATATATAATATACTCAGATGACTTTAATAATACTAGCATTAATTTTAATTAGCTGCATATTTGCCCCGCTTGGCTGCATTGCCCTATGGAAGAGATATATTTATTTCGGTGACGGGCTTGCTCATAGTAGTTTTTTAGTGGCTAGCATAAGTATTATAGCACATGTTCCATTAATATATTCAGGAATAATAGTTGCAATTCTTTTTTCGTTTTTTGTGTTTATTTTTAAAAATAATTCTGAAAAAAACGCAGTTATTAATTTGATTTCTAGCTTTATGCTAGCTGTTGCTTTAGTTATTAATTATTTTACTTCTTTGCGGAATAATATAGTAAATTTGTTGTTTGGGGATATTTTATCCGTATCTTTTAATGATTTGATGATACTTGCAATAGTGCTAATAACTATTATAGGCTTTATAGTATATTTTTATAATCAAATTCTTCTTATCATTATCAATAGAGATATTGCCGTCATAAAAGGCTTAAAGGTTAATATTATTGAGCTAATATTTTTACTTCTTCTCTCATTATCGGTATTTTCTGCTATAAAGATTGTTGGAGTACTTATGGTAACTGCTATTTTACTTATTCCTGCAATGATTGCACGGTTTGTAGCATATAGCCCCTCCCAGATGATTATAATATCAATTCTTATATCTTTATTTATTAATTTTTGTGCTGCATTTAGCTCTTTCTACTTTGATTTACCTTTAACTCCATTGTTTATTATATTAGGTACGTTTATTTATGGTTTGTTGTATTTAAAGTGATTATGATGAACAAAAATGAATTTACTGAATATGTCAAAGAATTGTTAGAACAATATAGTTCAGTAGCCGTTCGTGTAATGTTTGGTGGATATGGTATATATAAGGGTGGTGTTATGATAGGAATTATTAAGAGCAATGAATTATATTTTAAGTCAGACCTAAGCACTTATGAATATTTTCAATCTTTCGGTTCTGAGTCATTGTATATCAAAGTAAAGGTAAACTTGTAACTCTATCATATTGGAAGGTGTTATCTGAAATTATGGAGGATCAAGAGTTATTAGGTAAGTGGTTTAAATTAGTTTTGAATGTTGCTATTAATAGTCAAAAGAAAAAATAAATGTCGCCCCGTGGTTTGACCAGCGTTGTTGTGTGTGACGTTTTTTCCCGTCATTGCGAGAAGACGCCATAGGCGTCGACGACGAAATCTCAGGCACGATTCCTGAGATTGCCACGTTCCTTGCAGTCGCTCGCAATGAAGTTAGAATCTATCCACGTTTTTCATAATCTCAAGATAATCAATTTTGCCGCTTGTAAGTAGAGGTATTTCTGAATCGGTAATAATTACTTTCGGTAAATGTAGTAAAGAAATTTGAGCTTTAGATACAGTATCTGCAAAGTTCTCTCTATTTATATTGGAACCGGTAGTAAGTAAAATAATCTTTTCTTCGTGCGTTTTATCGGGAATAGAAATAGCAGCGTGCAAGGAATCAGGATCAATTTCGCTTGCAAGTTCTTCAATTTTTGTAAGAGATATCATTGCCCCTGCTATTTTAGCAAAGTGTTTTAAACGTCCTAGAATTGTTATATATCCTTCAGAATCGATTTTGACTATATCGCCTGTGTCGTACCATTCTTTATAAGTACGGTGACCTTCTAAGTCCAAGTAACCAAGCATGATGTTAGGACCCTTAATGAATAAACGTCCCCCTTCATTTATTCCCTCTACTTTCTCAAGCTTATAATCAATTTTCGGTAATAATCTTCCTACCGTGCCTGCTTTATTATGCATAGGGGTATTGCAAGCTATAATAGGTGAGGCTTCTGTAATCCCATATCCTTCAAAAATACGTATGCCATACTTATTAAGCCAAAATTGTCGTGTAGATTCTTTTAATTTCTCGCTACCGGCAAATATATAGCGTAATGAGTAAAAATCATATGGGTGCGCGTAATTAGCATAACCGTTTAAAAAAGTATCGGTAGAAATTAATATAGTTGCTCCAATATCGTATATAACTTCAGGAATGCTACGATAATTTAGTGGAGAAGGATATAGAAACAGCTTAATACCGTTGAAAGTTGTAATAATTGCACCACTAAGACCAAAACAATGAAATAGCGGTAGCGCATTAAATACTATATCTTCAGGGCTAAAAGGTACTTTAGCAGTTATTTGATATCTATTAGTTTGTAAATTTCTGTGAGATAATAATACGGCTTTAGGTTCACCTTCAGTACCCGAAGTAAAAATTATCACTGCCGGTTTTTCGTCATCACGATTACGACAAAAATAATTGTAATAAGTTTGGGCACAATAACTTCCTATTTTTGCTTTTAGTTTTAGAGCTGTACCAATCTGATTTTTAAAATCTTCTAAATATATTATTTTAATACCGAAATCTAATAAGTTAGTTATTAATTCATGTAAATTTACTTTCTCAATAAATTGTTTTGAAGTGTAAACTACTTTAATTTGTGCAAGTTTACAGGAGTTAATAATAGTATTTATGCCGCTGCTCCAGTTAATTATAGCAGGAACATAACCGCTAGATTGCATAGCGTAAAAAGTAATTAACGTATTCGTGGTATTAGGCAACATTAAGCCTAAATTTCTGCCAAAGATATTATTCTTTTTGATTAAATCACCTAGGATAAAAGATTTTAATATTAAATCTCGATAAGTAACCGCATTATTTTCAAAATCATCAACTATTTTTTTCTTAAATCCATGAATTTTAGCAGCTTCTATAAGAGATGAGAATACAGTATTTTTATAGTCTGAACTCTCAAACATCATGTCAGCCATGATATCATAAAGAGTCCTAGATATATAACTGCGTCGTTCTTGATTGCTTGTAGCATCCATATTAGCGAATTTTACCGGCGGTAAAACGGTTATAGTAATTTTAGGAAATATTTTTCTTTTTAATATGTTTTTTAATTTTGATAAATGAGTAAATTGAGTACCGTCTATTCTAACCGGTAAGACGGTAGCACCGGCTTTATCGGCAATCATTCCCGGTCCTTCGTATATTTTCATTAAAGAGCCGGTAACGCTTATTCTACCTTCAGGGAAAATTGCTACTTTCTGATCCTTTTGTACTTCTTTTACTAAAGTCTTTATTGCCATTGGGTTACTTGGATCAACCGGCAAAGTTCTTGCCATACGTAAAAACGGTTTAATCCACCATATTTTTTGTATATCGGGACTAATTGCAAAAGTCATTTCTTCTCGTAAGTAAGTAGCAATTAGCGGCGGATCTAGATATGAAATATGGTTAGCGACCACTACTACTTTTTTACCTGCTTTTTGAAAATTTTCAAATCCTTTAACTTCAACCTTATACATAAGATCAAAACAGATTTGGAATATTCTTCGCAATAGCTTAAATGGAATAATTTTAACTTCAGGTATTAAACGGTAAATATGTATAGTAACAATTATATTAGCTAGGCTAATAAATAATATAATCCAGGGTATAGTGAAATTTAGGTAAAATAATAAAGATAGAATTGTTGTTGATCCCACCATAAAAATGGAATTGATAAGATTGTTAACGGCAATAATTCGACTACGATGAGTAGGGTTTGCGTAATGCTGTAATATCGCAAAAAGAGGAACGATATATAATCCGCCTATTGCCGCTAAGAACAATAAATCTATAACTATGCGCCAATTATGTCTTTTCGATAAAAATACTAAAATACTTTTTAGCTGAGTAGGTTCGTAGTTAACTGAGCTAATTCTACTTGCAAAGAATAAATCAATACCGAAAATACTAATGCCTAGGGCTGAAATAAATAGATATTTAACGGTAATCTCATCTTCAAATATTTTGCTACATAAAAACGAACCGATCCCAACACCAAGCGAGAAAACCGCTAAAAATAAATTAGCAACATTCTCATCAGCTTTAAAAGTTATCTTAGCAAGTAAAGGTATTTGAGAAATTATAGCAGCTCCGATAAACCAAAACCATGAAATACCAAGTATAGCTAAATATATCTGTTTTTTTGCTTTGGCATATTTAATCATATTTATGCTTTCAGCTATAATATTAAAATTTATTTTAATATCACGATTTACATTTTTAGATTTTTGGGAAAAAAGGCTTGTAATAAAGCCGAGAAAAGCGATGGTAATTAAGGAATAAATTATAAAATTATTGCTGATTGTATAATAGCTGCCGATTATAGTACCGATAAAAATACCGATAAAAGTTCCGGCTTCAACAAAGCCGTTAGCTCCAAGTAGTTCGTCTTTATTTAGGTGATCAGGTAATACGCTATATTTGATTGGACCGAAAAAAGTAGAATGCATACCCATTAAGCAAATAGAACAAAACAGGATTAACAGATTATTATGATGAAATCCATAAATTGCAAAGGCAATTATACCGATTTCACAAATCTTAATAATTTTAATAAGATTTGCACGCTCGTATTTATCGGCAATTTGTCCTGCTATGCTTGCGAATATTATAAAAGGTAATACAAAAGTAGCATTAGCAATTAAAACAAGTAGATTATTATATTTACCTAAAGCTCCTGAAATACCATAAGTTATAAGGATTACCAGAGCATTTTTTAATATATTATCATTAAGACAACCGCATAACTGCACTATAAAATTCGGTAAAAATCGTCTATCTTTGAAAAGATATAATTTGTTTGTGTCCATGATATAAAATATTTTAAATGCCAATTTTATTGGGTGACTCTTATGTCATTCCCGTGAAAACAGGAATCCAGTAATTATATAAATACAGTAAGTTTTTAAAACTAAAAACTTGATTTATCTCGTTTTACCCTGGATTCCCGCCTATGCGGGAATGACATAAGCAAGCTATGCAACAAAACCTAAACTCCCCAAATATTAGCAATTTATATTAATATGTCAAATGTGGTGCTTATTTACTTTTTGTTTCTAAGCGTCTTGATTTTATTAATACATCTACAAGAGAAATGTTTTCGTCCGTAGAATCAGTATAATTTTTTACTATTGTTTGTAATGCAGATAAAGCTTGGTTTG
Source organism: Rickettsia argasii T170-B (assembly GCF_000965185.1). Lineage (NCBI taxonomy): Bacteria > Pseudomonadati > Pseudomonadota > Alphaproteobacteria > Rickettsiales > Rickettsiaceae > Rickettsia > Rickettsia argasii. The sequence goes on along the minus strand of NZ_LAOQ01000002.1, from coordinate 229,309 downwards.
TAGTATCTTTCGTTTTAACTTTCTTTCTTCTTTGTAAATTCTTTTTTAAGGCAGTTGATAAATTATCAAATTTAGCCGGTGATTTGGCTTTTTTCGGTGCTTCTTTGATAGCTTTGGTAGATGACATAAATAATTATCTTTTCACATTAGCATTATTATATTATATTATGGATATTTTGGAAAATAAAACTATAAGTAATCTATGAATCAAAGTAATATAATCTCTCCTGAGTTACTGGATGAGAGAAGAAATATTGCAAGGCAAGGGGGCGGTGAAGCTAGGATCAACGCACAACATCAAAAAGGTAAGTTAACTGCACGAGAACGCATAGAAGTATTATTAGATCCGGATAGCTTTACCGAAACAGGTATGTTTGTATCCCATAGATGCGATAATTTTGGGATGCAGGATAAAAAGTTTTTAGGTGACGGCGTTGTAACGGGACACGGTACGATAAACGGTAGGTTGGTATTTATTTATAGCCAAGATTTTACCGTACTCGGCGGCTCTCTCGGCGAATATCATGCTAAGAAAATCTGTGATATTATCAATCAAGCTATAGAAACTGGTGCTCCCGTAATCGGTATTAACGACTCAGGGGGAGCAAGAATTCAAGAAGGGGTTGATGCTCTAGCCGGATACGGTGAATTATTTCAGCGTAATGTTTTAGCGTCGGGTGTCATCCCTCAAATTACCCTAATTATGGGTCCTTGTGCCGGTGGTGCAGTATATTCTCCTGCCTTAACCGATTTTATATTTATGGTTAAGAATAGTTCTTATATGTTCGTAACCGGTCCCGATGTAGTAAAAACCGTTACGGGTGAAGAAGTAAGCCAAGAAAAGCTCGGCGGTGCTAGGATGCATACCACTAAAAGTGGTGTTGCCGATCTTGCATTTAACAATGATATAGAAGCATTGCTTGAAATTCGTAAATTCTTTAATTTTCTTCCGTCATCCAATCGTAGTCCTCTTCCTGTTCGTTCGACTGTTGATCCTGCCGATAGAGTTGATATGTCTCTTAGCACGTTAATACCTAACACTCCTAATAAACCTTATGATATGAAAGAGCTTGTTGAGCGTATCGTTGATGAGGGAGAATTTTTTGAACTACAACCTGATTTTGCTAAGAATATCATTATTGGCTTTGGTTATATGGAAGGTTATCCGGTAGGATTTGTGGCTAATCAGCCTTTGCATTTAGCAGGATGTTTAGATATAAACGCCTCAAGAAAAGCAGCAAGATTTGTTAGATTTTGTGATGCTTTCAATATTCCTATAGTAAGCCTTGTTGATGTGCCTGGATTTCTGCCTGGTACATCCCAAGAGCATGACGGTATTATTAAACACGGGGCTAAGCTGTTATACGCTTATGCGGAAGCTACAGTGCCGAAGATTACTGTAATTACCCGTAAGGCTTATGGAGGTGCTTATATAGTTATGAACTCCAAGCATCTTAGAGGCGATATAAACTATGCTTGGTTTAATTCGGAAATCGCTGTTATGGGGGCAGAGGGAGCAGCTGAGATAATATTTAAGGAAGAATGTAAAAACCCTGAAGCTAAAAAACAAAAAATAGATGAATATAGGAAAGTAGTAACTTCGCCTTTTGTTGCGGCATCTAGGGGATATTTGGATGATATTATAAGACCGCAAAATACCAGATGGCGAATATGTAAGGCGTTAAATTTCCTGCGTACTAAAAAAGTAGAACTGCCTTGGAAGAAGCATGATAATTTGCCGCTTTAGCTGTCATCCCGTGGCTTGACCACGGGATCTCAGAATACAATCTGTGACACAAGACCCCGTGGTCAAGCCACGGGGTGACATTAGGATACACAAAACTATGAATAAACCATTATTTGATAAAATTTTAATTGCTAATCGTAGCGAAATCGCCGTTAGGATAATACGTACCTTAAAAAAGATGGGGATAAAGTCGGTTGCAGTATATTCTGAAGCAGATACAAACTCAATGTATGTGCAGCATGCAGATGAGGCTTATTATATAGGTGATTCCCCTGCAACGGAAAGTTATTTATCTATTAAAAATATTATTTCGGCGATTCGTGAAAGTGGCGCCAGCGCAGTACATCCAGGTTACGGTTTTTTATCAGAAAATCCAAATTTTGCCAATATTCTTAAAAGAGAAGGTGTTGTTTTAATAGGACCGAGTGCCGGAACTATTAAAAAAATGGGCGATAAAATCGAAGCAAAAAAGATAGCGATAGAAGCCGGAGTTAGCACCGTGCCAGGTTATATGGGAACTATAAACGATGTTAAACAAGCTATAGATATTGCTCAAGAGATTGGTTTTCCAGTAATAGTAAAAGCGGCTGCCGGCGGCGGTGGGCGTGGTATGAGAGTAGTGAATAATCCCGCTGAAATGGCCAATGCTTTTGAGTCGGCAAAGCTTGAAGCAGCCAATAGTTTTAGTGATGATAGATTATTTATTGAGAAGTTAATTCAAACTCCCCGTCATATCGAAATTCAGCTCATTGCCGATCAATACGGCAATAGTGTATGTCTCGGAGAGCGGGAATGTTCAATACAGCGTCACCATCAAAAAGTAATCGAAGAAGCACCAAGTTCTTTTATTACTGAAGATATAAGGCAAGAAATGTATCGGCAGGTAATATCCTTATCTCAAAAAGTGGGATATTATTCGGCCGGTACCGTTGAGTTTATAGTAGATAGCAATAAAAATTTCTATTTTTTAGAGATGAATACTAGGTTGCAAGTCGAGCATCCTGTTACTGAGCTAATTACCGGTATAGATATCGTTGAAGAGATGATACAAATCGCAGCCGGTGAGAAATTATCATTTACGCAAGATGATGTAAAATTAAAAGGTTGGGCATTTGAATCACGAATTTGTGCCGAAAACCCAAGCCGAGGTTTCTTACCTTCTAGCGGTAGAATTACAGCTTATTCCGAACCTGCAAAGAGTCCTAATATCCGTATAGATACAGGGATTGGGCTTGGCGGCGAAGTAAGTATGTTTTATGACTCAATGATTGCAAAATTATGTACTTACGGTGAAACAAGAGAGCAGGCAATTGAGCTAATGCATTCTGCTTTGAGTTCTTATATAATTAACGGTATTGCTCATAATATCAGTTTCTTAGAAGCGGTAATGCTACATCCACGCTTTGTTAGCGGCGATATTTCTACTGCCTTTATTCAAGAAGAATATCCTGACGGTTTTTCTGGAGCTAGTCTAACTTCAGAAGTAACTACCGTATTTTTAGCAACGGCTATTTTTATTTATATATCGGAGCAAAGACGTGCTTCTTTAATTTCCGGCAATATTAACAATCAGGCTAACAAAATAGGTACAAGGTGGGTAGTAACTATCGATGATAAACTATTTCCCGTATTAATTACACCTGTTGAAAACGGCTATAATATACGTCACGAAAGCGATAGAATATATATTCGTAGTAACTGGAATTTAGGTAATGAACTTTTTACGGCTATAATTAATGGTAAAAAGACAAATGTGAAAATTGAGAATATCAGAACCGGTTATTTATTATCGCATGCCGGTATTAGCGTAAAGGCCTTTGTACGCTCTCCTCGTATATCAGAACTTGAAGCGTTGATGGTCTCAAAAGTAGTGGTGGAAGAAAGCTCCGAACTACAAGCTCCTCTAAGCGGTCAGATTGCTGCGATAAAGGTGAAAGAAGGGCAGGAAGTGACGGCAGGACAAGAAATTATGATTTTAACTGCTATGAAAATGGAAAACCTGATTCTTGCCGAAAGAGACGGAAAAATAGCTAAAATTTTTGTTAATGAAAAGGATAATGTTGTAAGAGGGCAGGTATTATTAGAATTTGCTTGATATATTAGGTTCTGTAAAGGAAAATTCAATTATTTATATTTTCAGATATTTTTTAGCGAAAATTAATAAGATGTTTGCAGTAATAGTTGTTCCTATTTCAAAACAATCTTATAATTTGCAGCAAAGAAGAGCAAAAATAGATTAATTTAAGTTTCCTTCACAGAACCTAATATATTGTCTTTCGCTTATAATTCGCTACTATAGTAAACTCAGCTCCATTTTATGAAAAGCGTAAGGGTAGAGCCTATATATTAATAGGCAAGACAACGAACAACGAAGTACAAAATGGAGATCAGTTTACTATATTCATTTATTTAGAATTAATTAAGTCAAAATTTTTCTCAATAACTGAAATATTTGAGTTAGCTTTTTCAAATAGATAATGATCTTTGTTTACCTTATTATATGCCTCTACAGCTTCTATAAATTCTTCTTGATTAAGGTAACATTCTCCTAAATAATATTGTGCTTCTTGATAATAATTAGAGCTTGTGTGTATTTTACTATACATATGTCTATAGCTTCTTTATAATTTCTCATTCCTAAAATCATTATTTCCTTCCGTAAGATTTGGATGAGCCATGGTTCCTCCGTATTTTAATTAGATTTTTTATAAAAAAGTATATATTATCATGAAATATGATTCTCATGTTTCGTGGTAATATATATATCTAATAAATGTGCAAGAGGTTTTGTCATCATTGTGAGGAAAAATTGTAAGTTTTGATTAAGCAATATAGTTAAAAATACTAATATTATTAGTATTTTTAACTAGACTCCGTGGACAAGCCACAGGGTAACAATTAGGAAACTGGCCCATGCAACAACGTTTATGCGGGAATGACATAAGAGCAGGCAATGAAGTAATCTTATTGTAGGAATGACATTATTAAAGCTCAGAATCAAATATTTTTATATCACAGCCTAAAGACGTTTCTTCATCAAGTCCCTCAAGGGCAAAAGTGCGAAATATACCTGATTTAGAAGGAGTGTGTTCTAACCTAGAGCCTGTGTTAGGTTTTTTCAGTTTCAACCTTAAAATCAGAAACATAGCCCTCGTCTTCTACTACAGTATTTGTATTTATTGGAATTTTCTTCCCGCTAGAATAATCTTCTAACAGTGTTTTAATTTCTGCGAAATTTTGTAAATCTTTAGATAGTTATTTTTTGAATTTAGAAAATTTTTGCTTTATTTGTTCTGATGATAAATTCTTATATCCGTCATAATGTGATGATATACTTGTTTTTAATATCCTCTCTAATATATCTAATATATATTGGTGGTTAGGATTATTAGCGTTTTCACACAATGTAGAAATCTCAGTGATTTGGGTTAGTTGACACGATACATCGCTATGTAAGTTATCTTTTTCCCATCCTTTAACATTATAGTTAGCACCGTGTTTAAGTAAATATTTTACTATTGTGACCTGCCCATACTCTGATGCAAGCATTAAAGGTGATACATCTGTATTGCCGTTAATCGTTGCCCCTGCATCTAATAATGTTTTTACCGCATTTAAATTACCGTATATTATTGCTACTTCTAGAGCTACATCTAAATTAGCATTTTTAGATAAAAGATACTTTGCAATTTCTTTTCTATTTTTTAAATTTGCGGTACTTAATGGTGTGTTAAAACGATATTCAGTATTAACATCAAAACCGTATATTTCAACAAATTTTTTAATTACTGCAAGCTTATTTTCGTTTATTGCTTTAAAAAAGATTTGCTTGTGAAGATCGTTTACATTTTGACCACCTTGTGCTGCTTCTTCTAAGGTTGTATTTAAATAAGTGGCTCCTTTTATTAAAAGATCACATGTAATGTATATATAGACATTACATGTGATCTTTTAATATTTGTAAGGTTCTTCAAACCGGCAGTAACATTTATTGTATTAGAACCATAATGACTAAAATTTACATTCGCTTCTTTATTCTTCTACAAAATACTTTACTAAAATTAAACTTTTATTGTGTATTGCTTGTATTAGGCTGGGATTAGGTTCAAACGTAAGATGATTAAGTAAATATTCAGCTTGTGCATTATTGTTTTTAAGTGCAAATTCTAATGCTTTGTATTTCTTTGCAATGTAAGGTCTTCCATGAGATTTATTTTATTTAAATTATCATCTAAGCTAGCTATAATATTTAATTCTGTCCCGTCTTTAGGATGAAACGCATCAAAATATTGTTTTAAATACCCTAGAGTTATTACATTTTCTGTTTTAGTAGTTTCCGGCTTAGTAGTTCTTTTAATTTGAGAACCCCCTGGAGCTGTGGAGGAGTTGTGCATGATAAATTTACCTTAAATTAATTTATAGCGTGCGTACTATAGATTAATCTAAGTAAATTATCAATATCTTAATTGATAGTAAAATAATTTACGATTTCTTAACTTTAAGTTGTATTTGATGGTTCTCTAATTCTACTTTACTTACATAATCAGGCGTGAAATTTTTAGCAAACTCGCCTAAAGTTTGTTCTTTAATAAAGTCTCCATAATTATCAATTATCTTAGATAAATCAAACTCGCTTATTATCTCAATTAAAATCCTGTCAGTGATAGAGAAATCGGCATCTTTTCGAGCCTGTTGTATAAAGCGTACAATGTCTCTTGCGTATCCTTCTGCTCTTAACTCAGGTGTTAGCTCTAAATCAAGTATTAACAAGCTACTATTATTCTCAAAACTTGCTGCTCCTTTGATATGTGAATACGGCTCTAAAACTAGCTTATATTCGTCACTATTTAAGGTTTCACCGCATATAGCTAAACCGCCCGCGATAGCTTCCCACTCACCTTTTTTAGAAGCGGCTATAATCTCTTTCATTTTATGCGGCAAACGTTTACCAAGCATTGGGAAATTAATCGATAGTTTTTTGCTTGCGTAATTCTTTAGATCGTCACGATAAATTACCGCCTTAACATTAATTTCATCTTTAATTAAATCTTCAAAGTCTTTGAGGTTGTTATTATGTTTACTGATAATAGCTATGCTAGCAAGTGGCTGCCTTACCCTGATATTTTCAGTGCTTCGGATAAATAGGCTATTACTGCAAATATCAAGCACGTTATCCATAGTAGCAACCAGCTCGTGATTTATTTCAAAGTCTGAGAGAGTAGGGTAGTTGCAGAGATGTACGCTAATCGCGTCATTGCGAGGCACTGAAAGTGCCGTGGCAATCTTATGAGATACTCCTGAAATTGCTTCGTCAAGATTTGTGCCTTTCCTCGCAATGATGTTTGATTTTCCTGAGAGTACCATGTCGTTACGCTCCTCACAATGACGTAATCCCTTATATATCGCTTCCGAAATTATAGGCACTAGTGCCGACATCGCAATAGCCATGGTGTCTAAACATGAATATAGAGTGTTATAAGCATTTTGCTTATCTGTATCTTTTTCGCTTTTCCAAAATCTAGTTCGGCTTCGTCTTATATACCAGTTATTCAACACTTCAAAAAATTCTGAAACTGCATGATAAGCTGTTTGCGTATCGAAATTATCTAAGCTCTCTTCAATTTTTTGTACGGCTATTTTAAGCTTAGATAATATATAAACATCAAGTACGTTTTTAGAGCTAAAATTAAGCTTGCCTTTAAGCGAATCAGCATTAGCATACATCGTAAAGAAATGGTAAGCATTCCATATAGGTTTGATAAATAGACGAAGCGTATCAAATACCATTTTGCCGTCTTTATCAATTAATAGCTCCTGACCTTTAACAACGTTTGAAGATAACATTGTAACTCTTAAAGCGTCAGAGCCGTATTTATCAAATAGCTCCAGCGGATCGGTGTAGTTATTAAGACGCTTTGAAAGTTTTTGACCTGTAGCGTCTAAAATTACGCCGTGGCATATACAGTTTAAAAACGGTGGGCGATCAAATAAAGCGGTAGATAGCACCATTAAGGTATAAAACCATCCGCGTGTTTGAGCTGAATACTCAACTATAAAATCAGCCGGAAAATGATCCTCAAACCACTCTTTATTTTCAAAAGGGTAATGGGCTTGCCCATATGGCATTGAACCGCTTTCAAACCAGCAATCAAACACGTCTTCTATTCTACGCATTGTTGATTTACCGGTTGGATCGTCGGGATTTGGTCTTGTCAGTTCATCGATAAACGGACGATGTAAATCAGTAACTTTAACACCAAAATCTTTCTCTAATTCCTCTATAGAGCCGTAAACGTCTATGCGTGGATATTTTGGATCATCGGACTTCCATACAGGCAGCGGCGTTCCCCAGAATCTATTACGGCTTATCGACCAATCACGAGCATTTTCAAGCCACTTACCAAATAAATTATCTTTAACATGGAAAGGTATCCAGTTAATTTGCTGATTTAACTCTACAATTCTATCTTTAAACTGCGTAACCTTTACGTACCATGACGGAACAGCCTTATATATAAGAGGCGTATCTGTTCGCCAGCAATGAGGATAATTATGAATATACTGCTCGGTTTTTAGCCAATTCCCTTGCTCTTTCAGTTTGATTATTATTTTGTCATTTGCATCAAATACTTGTAAGCCCTCTAAATCAGGAATTTCTTTAGTGAATTTACCGCTATTATCAACAGGACAAACAAGCTCAATACCTTTCGATTCACAAAGTATTTGGTCATCTTCACCAAAGCCTGGAGCCATATGTACGACTCCCGTGCCGTCACCCTCAACTACGAAATCGCCTGCAAATATCTTGAAGCTGTTTGGATGATTTTCGAAATAGTCGAATAAAGATTTATAGTTCAATCCTTGAAGTTCTGAGCCTTTAATTATCTCAAAATTTTCTTCACCGCTAAGTCCTAATTCTTTAGCATATTTAGAGACGGAAGAGGCAGCTATTATATAACAAATATCATTTTTAGGGACTAATGCATAATCTATATCACTACCGACTGCTAAGGCTAAATTTGACGGCAATGTCCAAGGTGTCGTCGTCCAAGCGAGTATACGGTATTCTTTAAAAGATCCTGTGGTCGTAGCCACGGGATGACATAGTACAAAACTCACCGTTACAGCTTTATCGGCTCGCTCACGATAAGAATTATCAAGTCTTGTTTCAAAATTAGAAAGCGGTGTTTCGCATGCCCAAGAATAAGGCATTACCCGCATAGATTCATACAATAACCCCTTATTATATAACTCCTTAAATGCCCAAAGTACGGATTCCATAAAATTCTTATCCATCGTTTTATAAGAATTTTTAAAATCCACCCATCTTGCTTGACGAGTTACATATTCTGCCCAATCATTAGCATATTTCATTACCGAAGCTCTGCAATGTGCATTAAACTTCTCTATACCAAAATTAGCTATTGCAAGATGTCCTGAAATGCCAAGTTCTTTCTCTGATTGCATTTCAGCAGGAAGACCGTGACAGTCCCAGCCAAAGCGACGCTCGACTTTCTTACCTTTTACGGTTTGGTATCTAGCATATACGTCTTTAATAAAGCCGGTAAGCAAATGACCGTAATGCGGCAAACCGTTTGCAAAAGGCGGGCCGTCATAAAAAATAAATTCTGATTCTCCGTTTCTATCATCAATAGATTTTTGGAATATATTATTGTCTTGCCAAAATTTTAGTATCTCTCGCTCTAAGCCTGCAAAATCAGCATTCGAGCTAACTTCAGGATAATATTTAGTATTTGTCATTATTTTAGAAATTATTTTTAAAAATATCTTAATTATATACAAGAGAGGTCATAATACAAGAATTTTTAAGGTATTTAAGAAAGTAATAAGGTGTATTACAGATTAAAAGATGATATAGAAATTTTGTCTAACTCAATTCATTTCACTATTAGTTACTACCTATCGTTTCAGCTTCATAAGCCGATAATATTTGTGCTTCGTATCCTAAATACTTCTACTCTTCGTTTAAATATTTAAACATTACTTCAAGTCTAGTATATTTTGTTAAATCGCTAAGGCACTGTGCTTTAGAATCACTTTCTACTTTATTACTTAAATTTAGTAGGAGCTTTTGTTTTTGTTCTAAATTAATAGTTTTAAGAGCTAGCAAAATCGCAGATTTTAAATATTAAATTCTTTATTGTTATCTGTATACTATTAATATCTTCATTATATTTCACTTCGTTAAATTTTTTCACTTGAATCTCTTTATACTCAGGTACATTCTTATATTTAGTAACAGTACGGCTCTTTATCGTCTCTTTCTCTATCCGTGCTTTTTTATAAATTGGCTCATAGCCCTTAATTTGCATTCATACGTTATAATTTAATAGTTGGATATATAAATTTGGATATATAAATTGTTTTGCTAAAGAAATATCATCATAAGTTTTTAATTTTTTCCTAGGTGGATAAGTATATATTGGCTTCGGCTCGATTTGTTTAGTTTCTTCTATAAGCTCTTTTTCTAAATATTGTTGTTCTTCGGTATAGGCGATTTATTTTAAACCTACATATTTCTTTTCTGTTTTATAAGAATAATATTTGTCATCATTTATCTTCTCTTGAAGATCTAAATTATTTTTATACGCTTTAGCAAGTTCAGAGAAAAGTATCTTTAGTGTTTTTGAATTTTCACCGAAATAACTTATAGGGATCACTTGATTATTAACTAATGTTCTATCATATTCTTTATTAGAACATTCTTTTTTAAATTGAGTTTTCATATTATGTGAATTAGCGAATCAAAACAATATTGCAACTTAATTGTAAGCTAGCCCAAGCTTTGTCTGCTGTATATATCGGATAATTTTTCCTGTCCTTTTTCTTCCGCAAGTAAAGCCATCAAGGAAGAAGAATCAAAAATTATTGTTATGAGAAGACATTATTGGGTTACAAGTTAAAATTTAGAATTTTCTTTATTCGCTTCTTGATATTTCTGCTTTAAAAATTCATCAACAAATGATTCTGATTTAGAACCATGTTGTTTAAACAATGCTTGAGCTTCTTTTACAGCCTTATGACAAGTGATTAAATGTAATTCATTATTAACTTTATTTATAAGTTTCAATAGCATTTTTATATTTGATATGGAGTTAATATTACCCATTAAGCATATCTACGTAAACATTCTAACTATGGGGATCTTTGAAGGAGCGAGTAATTTTTTCATCTGTGAGAAAGTTTTTACTATATTTGCTACGGCAGTCTCAATCAATTTATCGGTTTCAATATAATTTTCCGATTCGTCTTGGATATAAAAAAGAATAGATGAAACATAAACCGAGAGCAATAAGCTTCTTTTTGTATAATAGTTAAAATCAAAAGATTTATCACCGGCATAACGCCAAATAGCATCACAACTACGGAATGCAACTTCAGTTCCTTGTATTGGATTTAATGCAAAATAAGCGGCATTCTTACTATGAATAATAGGAAGTACGGTTTTGACCCTAATCTTTACGGCTAAAGATATTTTTTCTCTTATTTTTGATGGTTCTGCTATTATCTTTAAGCTTTCTAGCATAATATTATCTAAATACTCTTCCAAGAATCCTACTATTTCGGATAAACCTTCTGGAAAAACTATTAAGCTATAGCCTTTTGCGAAACCGCATTTTTCTTCTGCTTCTTTGAGTAGTTTATTATTCCATTCATTAAACGGTAATAATTCTAATAAAGATTGCACGAAGCTTATTTTTTTGATATGGTGTTCTTCTTGAATGCTCATATTTTTAACCTTGACATATAACTGAATTATAGGGTATAGTTCAATAAACCACAATATCTTTTAAGGAGAGTAATTTTAGTGATATTAGTAAATGTTCACGCCGGTAATTGTGATAATACGCTTAAGAATTTTAAGAAAAAGCTACAAAGAGAGCTTTATTTTCGTAAGATGAAAGAACAGCGTTATTATGAAACACCTTCAGCGAAGCGTGTTCGTAAAGCACAAGAAGCAGCAAGAAGACAAAGAAAATTTGCTCGTAAAAAAATGTTTGATGAATAAAATTTCAAACAATTTTCATACTAAATATAAAGCTAGAAATATATAATATTTCTAGCTTTTTTTATTGTCATCTAGTTGCTTGACCATGTGTTGTCCGAACGTTCAAGATGTCATTCCTGCGAAAGCAGGAATCCAAAAAATAGCCATACAAAATTTTACGTATTTGATGAAATAAATATAATAAAAAAACAAGTTTTTATATGTTTGACTGGATTCCCGCTTCCGCGGGAATGACATAAAAACAATCAATGCAACAACACCCCGCTTTTGCAGAAATGACAATAAGGTACTTAAAACTTGAAATATTTTCAATTAGCTTTTTTTTTATGTTATAAAGAACTGTTATAGTCATATAAACAGTATCTATGCTTAGTTATCTTAAACAAAATTTACGTTCTTATTTTTCTAGTAGAGTACTAATTTGTACTTTAGCAACAGCAGCTATTATTTTTGCTTGTGCTACTTTTTATGTGATATCTTTAGAATCAAAGAATTTTAGTACGATTATTGGATTTTTATTAGTTGATTTAGCAATTTTTTTAATTTTAGGTGTTTTACTAACTCAAAAATTTTTTACTAAAAATAATAATAACGATAGTTCTAAATTACAAAATCGTATTGTAATTGCCTTTAGTTTAGTTGCAGCTATTCCAACTATAATTGTTTCGGTATTTTCTGTTTATTTTTTTAATCTTAGTGTTCAAGCTTGGTTTGATAAGAAGATTTCTACGGTTCTTGATCAATCTGTGATAGTTGCAGAATCTTATATTGCCGAGCATAAATTACAGCTAAAAGAAACGGCTTTAGCCGTTGCTGAAGATTTAAGCGATATGTATTACGATTTAATTCACAATCCTGCTTTATTTACTAAAACACTTAATACTGAAGCAGAGATGCGTTCGCTTGATGAGGCTATAGTTTTAAACAAATCTACTAATACTATAGTAGCTAATAGTTATTTAAGTTTTTCATTATCATTTGCAACTATCCCTGCACATTTAATTAAAAAAGCGGATTTAGGTGAACCGGTGGAAGTAAAATCCGATCCAACCACAATAAGGATGCTGATTAAATTAAAAGAGTATAACGATGTGTATTTATTAGTCGGTAGATTAGTAGATAATAAAATTATCGACCATGTAGATGCAACTAACGGAGCAGCTGCCGAGTATAATAGCCTTAAAAATGAAATAGATAATATACAGATTAAGTTCTCTATAATGTTTATCTTTATTGCCTTATTACTGCTTTTTGTAGCTATAAGTTTCGGGGTTATATTTACTGCTAAAATAGTAAAACCTATTAAAAAATTAGTTACTGCAACCGATAACGTTAAAGACGGCGATTTAACGGTACAAGTGCCTGAAAATGAAGTAGATAAAGACGAAATAGGCACACTTTATGTGGCATTTAATAGAATGATTAAGCAGCTTTCTCGCCAGCAGCGTGATTTAGTTATAGCACAGAGGGCTATGGCTTGGTCGGATGTTGCAAAAAAAGTAGCCCATGAAATCAAGAATCCGTTAACTCCTATTTTACTTGCTTCTGAAAGATTGCTGAAGAAATTTAGCCCTGAAATTAAGGAAAGGGTAGAATTTGAAAATTATTTAAAAATGATTATTCGCCATACTAACGATATTAAAAATATAGTATCCGAATTTGTTCTTTTTGCACGTCTTCCTGCTCCTAAATTTACGAAGAGTGAATTAGTTTATTTAGTTAAACATATTGTTGAAGCACGTAAATTACTTAATGATAATATTTTGTATAAATTTGAGTCTAACGTAGAACAATTTGATTTTATGTGTGATGCTACCCAAATAAATCAAGTTATGATCAATTTATTGAAAAACGCAGAAGAGTCAATAGAAGGACGAGAATCCGGGAAAATAGAAGTTACTATAGATGTTAAAGACGATTTTATTAGCGTTATTGTAACGGATAACGGTAAAGGATTCCCGCCTGAGCTAATAGGCAAAGCTACTGAAAGCTATGTTACGACCAGCAGTAAAGGTATGGGAGTAGGGCTTGCTATAGTTAAAAGAATAGTCGAAGAACATTGCGGCATTCTAGATATAGCAAACAGAGAAGCAGAGGGAGCAATAATCGATATAAAATTTGATTTAAAAGCATTGGATTTAAAGGCTAAGCGTTTGGAAATGTAGGATTTTACTAGAGGATGAAGTTCTGAAAGAAAATTTAGAACCAATTATTTATCACCTAATATGAACACAAATCATAAACAACAAGCAAAGTTATGAATGTAGACATCACAGAGTTTTTAGCAAAAGAGCTTATTGCAGAACAATCCCCTAAATGGTTTCATTTACCTATCAAACCGGTTGAATTTAGTGGTCATGATAATAGAACCTTTCATTTAGGTGATGAAATGTTAATTAGATGACCAAGTGCAGCAAAATATATAGGTGCAGTTTCAAAAGAACACAAATGGTTACCAATATTAGCACCTAACTTGTCATTTCATATCCCTAAGCCTTGAGCTTTAGGTAAACCTTTAAAAAATTATCCTTG
>NZ_LAOQ01000002.1:0-212500 GCF_000965185.1 Rickettsia argasii T170-B | reverse complement strand
AGTCCAAATATTTACTGTCACTATCTTTAACTGATTGTTTGCTTTTAAGACTATAATTTCTTTTCTTTTTTCAATTTCCTATATCTCTTCTCAAAAACAAATACTGTTTTGTCTAAAGAAAGAATTAAAGTAATGAGTAACAAAACTTATTTGCTTATATACTCATTAGACTTATTGCATATACTCCTTTTAAAGGTAGTTTGTCCACAGAATCTAGTAATGCTTGACATATTTTATAGTAACAATATCTTTTTATTAAAATTTTGGAGATATTTAGATTAACTTATGAAAATTGCTAAATTACAGGCAAAGATACTTTTTTCAGCATTAAATAAATGGAATAACGCCGGTTTACTTGGATAATACAACTATATTACTTAAACACGATATAGAAATATTAAATTTTGATTGGAAGAAATTAGCTAGATATTCTTTTTGGGTTTCTTGAATATGTATAGTTAATGCTATTTTGTCTGATCGTTATATCTACACGAATTATTAGAATATATTTTTAATGCCCCGTATCTGCCGAAATTTATTACCTTATCAACTTTATCGAGAATAATTTATTTTGTTGGTTTTAAAAGACAGCAACAAAAACCAGAGAAAATTTTTAGCAATGGGGCAGTATTATTTTGAGGGGTCTTAACCACTGTTTGTGCTATTTATCAACTAGGAAAAGCATTTGATTCAGGGAGTGGACATTTTTCCATTTTATTGCTTTTATCTTTTATTGTTTATGCCATATTAGGATATTTCTCTAAATCAAATTTAATTTGGTGTGTTGCTTTAATTGCACTAGGTAGTTGGATGGGAGCAGAAACCGGGTATATGTCAGGATGGGGAGCATATTACTTAGGTATGAATTATCCATTACGTTTTATATTATTTGGAGGAATATTAGCATTCGCTGCTCTTGCACTAGAAGAAAATAAAACATTCAATCATTTTACTCAAGTAACTCTTGTAGTTGGTTTATTATACTCATTTATTGCCATGTGGTTATTATCAATATTTGGAAATTATGATCCTGAAGATTATTACTTAAAGCCGGTAAAGCCGATAGAATTATTTTATTGGTCTTTATTATGTGTCTTAATGTCTGGAGTAGCTATTTATCACGGTTCAAAACAAGATAATTCGGTAACTAAAGGATTCGAGGTTACTTTTTTATTTATTAATTTATATACAAGATTTTTTGAATACAACTCATAAAGCAGTATTTTTACAATTCTAGGAATAAGCTTTTGGTAGCTTGGAAGTAAAGCAGAGAAAATTTGGAATCTTACTGCCAAGAAATAATTAATATATAAAGTTCTGCTTTTGTAAGGCACGTATATATTCAGATAGAACTTAAAAAATGGGCAGTAATGTCTTTGTAAACCCTCGAATGCCGAACATTTCATAACTGCTGTTGTTTCTTGTCTGTGGCTTCTCTGCTCTTTTTAGCTATAAATTATAAGTTTTTTTTGAAATAGGATATATCCTCTCAAAAATATTATTAATTTTCGCTAAAAAATTTCTTTAATTATCACAATTAAAGTTATTTTGTTAACAGTCCCATAAAGTAGTTTTTAAGCAATAATATATAAATTAATTATTTTTAATTCATAAAGTATCTTAATAAAATATAATAAATATCCTACAATAATATTAAAAAATATTAAGGATAAAATATATGAATTACTTAGGATATGGTGGTATTGCTCTTGGAACAATACTTGCATAGTAATATCATTTAATGTGAATAAATCAATATTAGGGGCTATCATTCATGGATTTTTTGGATGGTTTTATATTGTATATTATTTGTTATTTAGAAAATAGACTTCTTGCATAACCTCCTTCTAAAGGCGATTTGTACGTCAATCCGGTACTCGCATCCTCACGTTACTTGCATGTACGCTGCGGTGGCAAGTGCTTCCGTCTTTCTTTCAAGTCTCTCTTTCTAGATAGGTTATGCAAGAAGTCTAATAATAGGCATCATCTACGAGAATAAAAGCTTTAAGTTGCTTTAAAGAGTGAAGTTTGTTAATCTCTATAAAAACATATTTGAGATTATATGATAACTACATATTTAAAGGAAAATAGTTCTATAGTAAAAAATGAAGAATATATTATTAATGAATCCACATTATGGATTGATTTATTCAATATAACAGATGAAGAAAAAGTAATAGTAAAAAATACATTAAATATAGAAATACCGACTTTAAAGGACATATCGCAAATTGAGATTTCTGAGAGGTTATATGTTGAAAATGAGGCGTTATATCTAACTATTACGGAACTCGTTAATAAAGAGCAAGAATTTCCTGAAACACATTCTATAGTATTTATTTTGCATAAATGTTGTCTTATAACAGTTCATTACGTAGAATTAATACCCTTTAATGACTGTATAAATAAATTTGCTAAGCAGCTTAATAACAAACATAATGCAGAAAATATTTTATTTATGTTACTTCGTAATATGGTAACAAGATTATCGAATATTGTACAGTCGATTAGTATGGATATTGATGATTATGGACGTTTAATACTTGATAATAAAATTAATGATTTGCGTATAGATCATACCAATGTATTAAAGAAAATAGGTCGAAAAGGTGATTTACTTTCTAAAAGCCGTGAGTGTTTATTTTCTTTAACTATGGCTATTCAATATATTTTAAAATTTCCACAAATAACTCACAATAAAGCATCTAAGGATCTATTAGATACATTGCTTCGAGACGTAGGCTCAATAATTAATTTTTCACAATTTATATCTAGCGAGATTGCAAGAACCCTAGACGCAGCACTCGGTATGATTGCAATTGAACAAAATAATATTATTAAAATTTTCTCGTTGGTTACTATATTTTTTCTCCCACCCACTTTAATAGCTAGTATTTACGGCATGAATTTTACCGTAATGCCTGAGCTTAAATCACCATATGGTTATCCTATAGCCTTATTCTTAATGCTATTATCTACAATTATTACCTATAAATATTTTAAGAAACGGAAGTGGTGGTAAGTTTTTATTGAGAATAGTTCGATAGAATTTTGCATAAAAATCAATGACCGTATTTTATAGTCAATTGATTTGGACTCACCTACATCATTACTCGTTGCTTTCCTATTAGTTATAGGCTTCGTGCCTTGCGCCTTTTATGCAAATCTCATTGAATGACTATATTACCAACAGTTAAAATTTCTTAAATTTCAATTTAATAATAATTAGGATTTAAATATGAGCGAATTAGATTTTGCAGTAGAAAAGACAAGTTTTATAGTAAGTGTTATTGATGCTATTGAAGAGTATATAAAAGCAGAATTTTTATTTGACTATGAAAAGCAAAAAGAAAATTTTCAATATATCCAAGGTGATTTAAATAATTTTGAATTGCCTGAGATTATTAAAAATTCTGGAGTCATGCAAGAATTCTTTAGATTAAAATCAGAATTTAGGAAATATATTAAAGATAAAAATTATACAATAGAGGATGAATTTTTTGCAGAAATATATAAAAAATCAAGTATATCTATAGAAGAGAAAATTGTAGAAATAGATACAAAAATAGAGCGTATTAAAAACGATCAACCTGAAAATGAAGAAAAAAAGGCTTGGGAGTGGAATAAGAGTAATGAATTAGAGCGAAAAGCAATAGAAGAGGTGTATAAGAAAAAACAAGATAAGGAAAGTATAGATAGTTATAAACAATTAGGGGCAAGGGTACAAGCGGTAAGAGCTAAATCATCAATAGAAAAGATGGAAGATCATTTTTTAGTGAAAGAGAAAATATTAAGTGCAGAAGAAATGAAAGCTATTATTTCAAATCGTGAATTATTAAATACATTAGCTAGTTATAATTATATGGCTAGTGCAAATGCAGTAACAAAATTATTTGAAATTGCTCGTAATTATTATTAAGATGATAAGCACAAAGGCATAAATGAACTTGGAGCAATAAACGATACAAACAAAAACAACTTATCTTCTTAATGAAAATATTTAAAAATTACTTAAACAAAAGCAACTTAGTTTTAAAGATATTGATTACGTAGTTGGTCATGAGTTAGATAAGTTATGTGAGTTAATAGCAGGAAATAGTACAATCCTTACTTTTAATAATGATCAAATACATAACAGTAATGATTTTTTTGATTTAGCAATATTAGATAGGTTAGAAGAAACGCTCAAAAAGTGAGCTGATGATTTTACGGTAAATGATGAGCGGATAAAATTCTATAGAACACTAACAGAAGAAAATGATAAAAAATTCTTTTTTGAAAATTGGAAGTTAATAAAATGGTGTTCCGATACCATAACTTATAAGGAACTATTGCAGTTGTTACCTAGTAAAAATTTTATTAGATCTCTTAAAAGATAGAAATTTATATAAATTAACAGAAAAAATGACTATTTCTAAAAATGAGTTACTTGAGATGTCACAAGAGGCATAAGAAAATTATTTAAAAGAAATAAAGGTTGAAGATTGTTTAGATATTCATTTAGACTCTATGAACATGAATACTCTTAAACTTATTATAGCATCAAATGTGATTCTTAGTAATATCTAATTCAATTCTGATACTACCGTAATTATAGAAGCAGGAAGGTCTTTGAATATCGTTGGTACAATAAATCTAGTATCAGGCAGTACTTTAAATATATCTAGTGAGGGTACATTAGGGTCAAATATTGTTTCAAAAGGTATAATAGAAAATATAAATAATGGTCAATCAGTAATTAAGGATCACTTCTGAAATTCTTTTAAATAATACTATTGCACTCAATTTAAATTTTATGGAAGAAAATACGGATAGTAATTCAGATACAACAATATTGGGAAATACTGATCCGGAGATTTAATAAATAATATTGTAAGTTCTTTCTAAACTCTATTTTTATTCGCAACTAGGGATAAGATTTTTTTTAATCTTATCCCTTTTTTGCCGGTTACTTTATAGCCTTATTTTCAATGCTATTATCTATAATTATCAACTCTAAATTTTTATAAATACTATATAGCTTTATATGATTTTTTCTTGTTAAAAACTTAACAGCTATGAATAAAATACCAACTATATCTTGACTTTTATAAAAAATTACCATATTATATGGTAATTCCTATAGGAGATGATAATTAAGTTAATTATATAATATATAAGGATATAAATATGCAAAAAATATTGTTTAAAGGTCCGGATATAAGTGTGAGAAATGCAAATTCTGATATCAAGGAAATAAAAACCTTAGCTGAATTACCTTCAGGTACAGGTAGTGAATATTTTATAAGTGCACATGGATTAGAGTTTTTCTATAAACCTACTAATTTAGGTTTAGTGGGAAGAATTAAATCATACTTTATGCCTGAGCCTTCTTACTTATCAATGCGTATATTTTCTGATGAAGGTACAACTTCTGTGTTAGATATTACACTGCTTAATAAAATACAAAATAATACCACTGCAAATCAATGTAATATTGTTCATATATTTTCTTGTCATTCAGGAGCCGCTCAACATCATTTAGATTGGATACAGGGCAATATGGTGTTATGCACTTATAATAAGGCCAGCGATGCAAATATTGTACTATTAGCTCAAAATAATTACGATGCTAGAACAAAAAATGACTCTTTATTTGAATATGTAAGCGATCATTTTCATCTATTAGTAGCATCAGATTTTAGTATAAGCTATAAATTAGACGATCAAATTTATAGTTTTTCTTTAAGTGCTAATAAAATTAAACAGATGAAAAGCATAAAGGAGTTGCCGGCTTTTCTCCATAAAGAATATAAAGCTTTTGTAAAATTTTATAAAAATATTCATGCGAAATATCATGAATCATATCCTGAAATATTTAACTTAAATATAGAAACAAAGCCGAAAGAATTAACATACGATGACTTAATCAGGGTATTTAGTAGCGCTTTAACCTTAGAAGTATATAATTTTAATAAATTTTCTCTAAGCAAGATAGAGACTATGTTAAATCAGAAAGGATTATGCACTGATTCTAGTATAGCGAACGCTATAGAGAACGGGAATTCTAAACTATTAATTTGTTTACTTAATTATGGTGATACTAAAGTAAGTACCTATAATCTTGATAAGGCTATAGAGAAAGGTGATTTAGCTATTCTAAAAGCTGTACTTGAGCATAGTACTACAAACATAGAATCATATAATCTTGATAAGGCTATAGAGAAAGGTGATTTAGCTATTCTAAAAGCTGTACTTGAGCATAGTACTACAAACATAGAATCATATAATCTTAATAAGGCTATAGAGAAAGGTGATTTAGCTATTCTAAAAGCTGTACTTGAGCATCCTACTATAGAGGTAGGTAGCTATAATATTTATAAGGCAGAAGAGGCACATAATTTAGACGTTATCGAATTAGTAAAAAAATATTATAATTCTACTATAAATACTATTACGTCTGAAGAAAATACTATATATACAACACTTACTGTAGTAGAAGAAGTACCGGCATTAGGAGAGGGGACAGAGGGAGTATAAGTAATAAAATTCAATATTATTCCCGTGGAAGGCTTGCTTGCATGGTTTGAAAAACCTACTCGATGTCATTCCCGCTTTCTCGGGAATGACATAAAACAAGCCATGCCACAACGCAGCGACTGCAAGGAGCGTGGTAATCTATAAAAAATAGTAAAAATTTGTAGATCAGAATTTTTTACTGGATTGCTTCGTCAAAATTTTCAATTTTTCCTCGCAATGACGGCAAAACCAAGCCACGTGAGTAATGCCAAGTCATTTCAAAGACCTCTTCGTACACTCTACTTCTAGAGGTAATTTGTACGTCGATCCGGTACTCGAATCCTCACGTACTCTTTTGTATGCTGCGGTTCTGTGTTCCGTGTCTCCTTCAAATTCCTCTCTATAAGCGAGTTCCCGAAGAGGTCTATTAAAATCTAAATATTTCTTAGAATTACTTTACTTAATTCATAATTCAAGTGTGAGAAGTTTATCTCTTCAAATCCTTTTCTCGGAATAATAATCATTGCAAATTTTATAGCCTTAAAGCTAGAATCACTAACAATAATTCTAATTAGATGTCGTATACGCCTTTTAATTTTGTTGCGAACTACAGCTTTTTTATTTAGCTTTCTGCTAACTTTGATTCCTAAAAAGGTATTATATTTTGATTCAAGGAAGCTTTTTGGAAGTTTTGTGGCGATTACCAAAATAAAATATCTCTCATGGAGCTTCTTTCCAAGCTTATTTATAAGCTCAAATTCTTTTTGATTTTTTAAAGAGGTAATAGACAATTTGGTAAGTCAGATTATTTTAAGCAGATAATTTATGTCTACCTTTAGCACGACGCTTTCTTAAGATTGCTCTTCCGGTTGGAGTCGCCATTCTAGATCTAAAACCATGTCTTCTTTTTCTAACTAAATTACTAGGTTGAAATGTACGTTTCATAATATTTATACCGAACGAAAATAAAAATTAATTATTATAAATATGTCATCCCGTGGTCAAGCCACGGGATGACATTAAATACTTAAATATGTGCTTTTGCTTTTTCTACGATACTTACGAATCCGTCACTGTTATTGACGGCAAGTTCTGCAAGTACTTTGCGATCTATATCGATTTCTGCTTTTTTAAGAGCTCCCATAAATTGAGAGTAAACAAGCCCATGTTCTCTTACTGCTGCATTTATTCTTTGAATCCATAAGCCTCTAAAATCACGTTTATGGTTTCTACGATCTCTATAAGCATATTGGAGGGCTTTTTCTACTTTTTCAATAGCTACTCTAAAACAGCTATTTGCTCTACCTCTATAGCCTTTGGCTAATTTAAGGATTTTCTTATGTCGACTTTTGGAAATTTTTCCTGATTTTGCACGTGTCATTGCTTTAGCTCCTAGTTAATTAATTTATACCGTACGGTAAAAAATATTTTTTAATATTATATCCGTCTTGAGGACAAAGTATTGTAGTTCCTCTAAGGTTACGAATTTGAGCTTTAGTACGACGACGCATAAAATGTTTTTTACCTGCTTGAGATGCAATAACCTTGCCGCTAGCAGTAAGTTTAAAACGTTTTTTTACAGCAGATTTTGTTTTTAATTTAGGCATATTGTTCCTTATAATTGGTATTTCTAGGTTGAGACGGTAAAACATTAGGCATACCAAAGCCATATTACCGATGAAACCTAGATAATAGTTTTTTTATTAGTTATTGCAAGATTTTTTTATAAAAATGTACTATAATGTTTTTAATCAATCTATAATAATTTAAAAATGTTTGGACAAAATCCTAAAAGAAGCATATTAAACGGTGACGGTACTCAGTTAGAGGTACAGTCTATTTTTAAGACTATACAAGGGGAGGGCATTTTTGTAGGTTGTCCTGCGATCTTTATTAGGCTTGGAGGATGTAATCTTGCTTGTAATTTTTGTGATACGGAGTTTGAAGATTTTGATTTAGTAGATATAGATAAGATTTTGAATAAAGTAGAAAGCCTGGCATTAAATTCTAAAAATGAAAAATCGATTAATTTAGTAGTAATAACCGGCGGTGAGCCGATGCGTCAACCTATAGAGTTATTATGTCAGAAGTTATTAGACCGAGATGTTAAAGTTCAAATAGAGACTAACGGTACGTTATATCGTTCTTTGCCGAAAGAAGTGTCTATAATTTGTTCGCCGAAGGTAGGTAAAACCGGTTATAGTAAAATAAGAGAAGATTTATTGCCCAAAATTAGTGCGGTGAAATTTATCGTTGCTAAAAATATTTTAGAATATAGTCTCATACCGGAAGTAGGGCAAACCTCTTATAATATACCGGTTTTTATTCAACCTATGGATCAAAACAACCAAAGACTTAATGGCGAAAATAATGAGTTAGCAGTAAAATTAGCATTAGAGAGCGGTGCTAGATTATCTCTGCAAACTCATAAATTTTTAAATATCCCATAGATTTAGGTCGCCGTATGACCCCTTTTCATCACCTAATAATATTACTATTCCAACGTTACCATTGTCAGAATTAGAAGGGTAAAGCTCTTTAAAAATTTTAATTATAACGATATAATTTCCCTCATTGTCTTTGTTGTTCTACAGAAGGGAAAGGTAAGATAATTTTGTCAGAATCTATGTTACTTTTTGATGTTGATGTTATCATAGATTCAATTGAAAACTTTCGGTACAGAATTGTTGGAGTTGTGCTACATGTAATTACCTGCTTTTCATTGTCTAAATTAGAACCTCCGCATTGTCTGCTTGTTCTCTAACATTTGTTTGGTAGCACATATGTAATATACTAAACTAAATCTAAGTGAATTTTGCATTCCGGTTCTTTAATTTTTAACAAGAGTATTGATGCATAAGAATCGTCATCTTCACTATCTTCACTCTCGCTGTCACTCCCAAATATAGTCAGCGTCAGAAGAGTACATAATAGATTCAAGGAGAAAATCCTTATTATATCCTTGGCAGCAATTTCTTCTCCACAGTTTGAGGGATTTGCAATACGCTTAGGTTGTATCTGTTTCATAATTTCCTTACAAAATAATTTCGGTTAGAACTAAATTTCTTTTCAATATCCAGTAAATTAAAGAATTTTAACTAAGGAATATATTACTACTATATTCTAGTCAAAAATTAATTTACTTGAATTTTTAATTGTACTTAAGTATGATAATGAAGATTTATAATAAGTTAATATGGGGTAATAATGAGTGAAATATTAGAACTTGAAGCGGAATCCCGCACGGAATTCGGTACGGGAGCAGCAAGAGCATTAAGAAGAGCAGGGCGTGTTCCGGCTATTATTTATGGAGCGGGTAAAACACCTGTTAGTATTTCTTTGGAAGAAAAAGAAATAACTAAATATTATAGAAAGCCGGCTTTTATCTCTCAGTTAATTAATTTAACAATTGATAAGAAAAAATATAAAGTATTGCCGAAGGCTGTAGACTTACATCCTGTTACGGATATAGTACGCCATGTTGATTTTGTCTTTTTAGAAGAGAAAACCCAAAAAATGGAAGTACCTGTAGTATATGAAGGAAAGAAAGAGCTTTAGGCGTTAAAAGAGGTGGATACTTTAATATAGTAAAAAGAAGAATTACTTTATTATGTGATGTTAATAATATCCCAAGAAACGTAACTATAGATGTTACTAATATGCCTATGGCTACTTCGCTAAAATCGTCAAAAATAGAATTACCAAAAGGATGTAGTTTTGTTACAAAAAAAGAATTTGTCCTTGCAACTATTATAGGACGTAGAGGAGCAAAAACTGAAGCTGAAGGGGAACAACAAGCCGCTGAAGCAGGGAAGTAAGATAATTTTCACGATAAGGACTTGCTTAGATACTTAAATCGTTATTGCAAGGATTCGTAGGCGTTGTTGTTTGGCTCGTTTTATGCCATTCCTAGCTAGAAGTGGGAATCCGGTAATCTTTAATTGTTATACTGCGAGCTTATAGCGGTATCCAGTCTTTGTTAATTTTTTTCTGGATACCGTGGTCAAGCCACGGTATGACATCGGGTAGGTTTTTCGATCCACGCAATAATGCTGAGCTAAGAATGACATTATTCTGTACTTCTTGCAAATCAATACTTCTTTAAAAATTTTCCATTACTATTTACTTAGGTAAATTATTATGATTCTTGTTATTGGTCTTGGTAATCCAGGAAAAGAGTATCAATATACGAGGCATAATGTCGGCTTTATTGCTATAGAGAAAATAGCAAACCAATATAATTCATCATTTAGTACAAAGAAAAAATTCAATTGTGAAATTGCTGAAACTATTAGTGATGGACAAAAGATAATTTTTATAAAGCCTATCACCTATATGAACTTGTCCGGTAAGTCAGTGATATCGGTGAAAACATATTATAATATCCACCCCGCAAAAATCTTTGTTATTCATGATGATATTGATTTAGAAACAGGTAGAATAAAATTTAAAACCGGTGGCGGTAATGGCGGGCATAATGGTTTAAAGTCGATTGATGGGGTTATAGGTAATAATTATAACCGGATTAGGATTGGAGTCGGTAGACCGCAAAATAATCAGGATGTAGCAGATTACGTACTTAATAATTTCTCTAAACCGGAGTATGAAGCAGTAATGCAAGATATAGATAGAATCACTAGTAGCTTTGGTTTAATATTGGAGAATAAGTTAGAAGAATTTAAGAATAAGATAGCTTGATATATTCAATGTTATTCCTACGACTTGATCGACGTTGCTGAGTGGATACCAACTCGTCATTGCGAGGAAAAACTGTAAGTTTTGACGAAGCAATCTCAGGAATTCTATACTACTGCACGAGATTGCCACATTGATGCTACGCATCTCCTCGCAATGACGGGAAAACGATATTGAAACTAAACAGCAAAGAAGCAACGATTTATGACACAAAATTTTGAAATTGTTTATGCTGATGCAATGGATAGAACTCATAGAACTATAATTATTGAGGCTTTGAACAAAGATGCTAGAGAACACAAGGGGTTAGTAGGATATATTGAATCTTTTTCATTTTCCTGTTTAGATCAGGATAAAAATTTTGTTGTAGGAATTAGCGGTATGAGTTCTTGGGGGGATTTTACATTGATTCACTCTTTGTTAATGAAAATATAAGAAACTAAAATTATTATGGTACTGTACTAATGCAAAAGGCTGAGGATTTAGCACGTGAACGAGGCTGTAATTTTATTCATCTTGTTACTATGGATTTCCAAGCAAAATCGTTTTATGAGACACTGGGGTATAAAATTGAATTTGCTATGCACGGTTACGAAAAAGATTCTATAATGTATTATTTACGGAAAAATTTATGACACTAAAACTCGGAATTGTTGGGTTGCCAAATGTCGGTAAGTCGACGTTATTTAATGCCTTAACGGCAAGTCAGACTGCAGATGCCGCTAATTATCCGTTTTGTACTATTGAGCCTAATAGCAGCAAAGTTTTAGTGCCTGATGCGCGTTTGCATAAACTAGCAAGCTTAGCCGGAAGCGGTAAAATTATTCCGTCTTATATTGAGTTTGTCGATATTGCAGGGCTTGTTCAAGGAGCAAGCAAAGGGGAGGGGCTAGGTAATAAGTTCTTATCTCATATCAGGGAAGTCGATGCAATACTGCACGTACTGCGTTGTTTTGAAGATGAGGATATAACGCACGTACATAACAAAGTCGATCCGCTGCATGACCTCGAGATTATTGAAACGGAATTAATACTTGCCGATATAGAATCGGTTGAAAAGCGTTTAGCTACAAGTGCAAAACGCTTGAAGTCAGGCGATAAAGCAATGGCAGAGCAGATAGAGCTGTTAAAAGAGGTTTATAAGGTATTAGGTGAGGATAAACCTGCAAGAGTGCTAAATGAAGCTTTAAGAGTTGATAATTTAAAACAATTGCAGTTAATTACCTCTAAGCCCGTTTTATATATATGTAACGTACTTGAAAAAGATGCAGCTATAGGTAATGAATTTACAAAATTAGTAGCGGAAAGAGCAAAGAAAGAAAATGCTAAAAGTGTCGTAATTTCTTCAAAAATAGAAGCTGAAATTGCTTTACTTGAAAGCATGGAAGAAAAGGAAGAGTTTTTAAAATTTATAGGTTTAGACGAAACAGGGCTTAGTAAAGTCATTAAAGAGGGGTATAATCTTTTAAACCTTAAAAGCTTTTTTACTATAGGACCAAAGGAAGCCCATAGCTGGACTTTTAAAGACGGCACACTTGCACCGGCTGCTGCCGGTATTATTCATACCGATTTTGAAAAAGGTTTTATCAGAGCAGAAGTTATCGGCTATAAAGATTACATAAATCTCGGTAGTGAAGCAAAAGCCAAGGAAGTAGGTAAAATGCGTTTAGAGGGTAAAGAATATAAAATGCAGGATGGGGATATAGTACATTTTAGATTTAACGTTTAAATAACGATCAGCTATGAAAACAATTTGACCAAAATTGTCTCTTGAAGTTCAAGATAGGCTTGATTATATAGTGCAGCAAATTTTGGCTGTTGCCAAGGATAAAATTGCCCTGATTATCTTGTATGGCTCGTATGCTAGGTGATTGGGTTAAAGATATGTATACGGAAGATCATATTACTTATAGTTATACAAGTGATTTTGACTTTTTAGTAGAAAAAAAGATAAATTTAAGGAGCATGTTACTTTAAGGGTAGAATCTAAGATAGAAAAAAGGTTAGAACAAACAAGCTTAAGAAAAGCCGAGGTTTTTTCGCTAGAACCTTGGATAGACAAGCTTGAAAAAGGGCATTATTTTTATACCGACATTAAGAATGAAGGTATTTTTTTTATATGATAGTGGCGAGCAGCTTTCTCGAGCTAAAAATTTGCCTTGGAGTGAAGTAAAAGAAATGGCTAAAGAAGATTATGAATACTGGTTTGGTAGAGGCAAGAGTTTTTTTATTGATTGTAAATACCCATTAGAAAGAGGTGATTTTAGTAAAAGTGCTTTTGAGCTGCATCAAGCCACTGAAAGTGTTTACAGTAGCATTTTATTAGTTTTTGCCTGTTACAAACCAAAGTTACACGATATAAGAAAGCTAGGTGTATATTGTGTAAATTATAATGTTGAACTACTTAAAGTATTTCTGCAATCGTCTCCCGAACAAAAAGAATGTTTTGAATTACTAGAAAAAGCTTACGTTGATGCAATATATGATAAAAATTATAGAATTAGCAGAGAGCAGTTACTTTACTTGATTGAGAGAATAGAAAGATTAAAAATGATAATGGAAAAAATTTGTTTGGAGCGGATTAATCAATAAAACTCGATGAACCGAAATAAAAAAAATCATTTATGAAAATTATTGCGAAGATTCCGGCATGGATGCTTCTATGCTTATTTATTTTATCACCGACTACGGAAACAATTTATACTTCAGGATTACCGAGTTTAACCAAATATTTCAGCATTGACGGTGGTCTCACTCAAATTACATCTACATTATATTTTCTAGGGTTTGCTCTTGGTATATTATCACTCGGCAGATTATCGGATATTTACGGCAGGAGACCTATAGCTTTATTAGGGCTTTTTATTTATGTTGTATCTTCAATTATTAGCATTTTTGCAGTTAATATAGAAATGCTGATGATAGCTCGTTTTGTGCAAGCTTTCGGTGTAAGTGTAGGTTCTGTTATTGGGCAGGCTATGGCTAGAGACTCCTATCAAGGCTTAGAGTTATCATATGTCTATGCTAGCTTATCTCCGTGGCTGTTATTTATCCCTTCTCTAGGTTCATCTATAGGGGGCTATATTATAGAATATTCAAGCTGGCATTATGTTTTTGTATTTTTTAGCCTTACCGGTACTATATTGTTAGCTTTATATTATAAAGTTTTACCTGAAACAAATTCTTATATAGATTTTTCCCAAAGCAGTAAATATTTTGAGGTTTTGCAGGTAATTATTAAAGATAAAATTCTTTGGTTATATGCTTTTATCATCGGTGCATTTAACGGCATATATTACGGTTTTTTCATAGAAGCTCCTTTTATTTTGATTGATAAAATGAAAGTTTCGCCATCTTTTTACGGTAAATTAGCGTTTTTGTTATCTTTTGCCGCTATCTTTGGAGGCTTTTTAGGAGGGTATTTAATAAAAAAATGCCATGTACACGATAAAAAAGTTATGGGTTTAGGATTTATTTTTAGTTTGTGCGGTTGTATATTATTTGCGGTAAATGCTTTTATATTAGAAGTTATTTCAACGAGTCATAATCTTGCAATCGCTATGATATTTGCACCGATGATGATTCATATGGTTGGGCATAATCTACTTATCCCTATGACGCTTCGTTATGCACTGAAGGATTATGCTAAAGTAACAGGTACAGCAGGATCTATATTTGGTGCAATATACTACGTAGTTATCGCTGCTGTAACTTATTTGGTTTCTAAAATACACGGCACAACGATAAGCAATTTTGCTTTATTATGCTTCGTTTTAAGTATTAGCTCTGCTATTTTGTTTTACTGTATTTGGATTTTATATAATAAAAAGTCAAATATTCCTAACTAAACACAGATGTCGTCATTGTGAGCAGCTGTGGTGTTGTTGTATGGCCCGAAGAAAGCATTCGATGTCATTCCTACGAAAACAGGAATCCAAGGTAAAGCGAGATAAATTGAACTTTTAGTTTTAAAAATCTAGCATATTTATACTTTTTTGACTGGATTCCCGCCTACGCGGGAATGACATTAAGAAAGTTAGAAATAACCTGGTATATCATCTGTATGCTCTTCACCCTCAAGAGTCATATCCTCTTTTAAGGCTTCCATACTACAGCTACTAAATACATCAAGGTTATTCTGCTCGGCTTGCCATTTTAAGCTAGCTTCTTTAAAACTAACAATACCTTTTTCAATTTCTGCTAATGTCAAATTTTTTATTTCGTGTAAAAAATTCTCTATATCTGCTTTTGCTTCTGGATTTTTTTCGATGAATGGATTAAAAAACTCCTTGATACCTGCTAATAATTCTTTTTTCCCAGGTTCTATATCTTTAGAATCTAGAGCTTGAGCTATCGGTGTATTAACTGTATCCTCGTTGTTTGCTATATCCTCTTCCTTTTCAAAACTTTTATCAAGTGCGTTATTAGAAGTATTAATATGGAATAACTCTTTATAAAAATTATTCATGACAATTTGGTCGTTAGGGTTATTTGCATTATAATGATTTATTATTTTATCAATAGCTTCTTTAAACTTTTCATTATAAGGTGCATTTCTAAAGGTGGAGCTTCCATATATAGACTTTTTAGCAAATTCTTTTAGTGCTTGCAGATTTTCAGTACTAGAATTACTCATCTCAGCATGTTTTTCCGGAATATAAGTAGCTATTTCTATTAATTTATTACCAAAAATGCTTTGAGCGGTTTTTTCATCAGCTTGTTGTGTTGCTTCTAATATTTTACCGGGCATATTATTTTTCACTAGTTCTAGCATGCCTCCGCCGCAACAAACAGTTTGGTAATCATCATTATTTTCTTCTTTTAATGATAAATACAAAGCGTTGTCTATGTGATAGTTATTTTCCTTTAATAATTTCCATGTTTGTAAGGTTGGGTCATTAGCATATATTCCACCATCAATAATTTTATGTGATTTAGTATTGGTTATATTACGGAAATTGTGGCTGGGGAAATATCCAGGTGCTGCAGTGATGCCTTGTATTATATCTGAAATGTAATAATTATTCTCTTCACTTTGTCTAGCATCTATAGTAGAGAAGGTTATAAGAGGATTTTGTTTATTATTTAGATCATAACCTGTAACTACAACATCACCGATTAAATCCTTGAGGGTATAATCCTTACAATATTCTTTCAATAATTTTACTAATGGTTCAGGAGAAAATTTATGGCTGAATAAGCCATTAAAACTCCAAAGTTTTCTAAAAGTTAATCCTACCGGAAAAATATCGTGTGCCATTTCTTCAAACAGTTCTTGAGCTTGCTCTGCACTGAATAAAGGTTTCCCGGGATTATTAGGACTCGGTAAATTAAGCAAAATAGAAATAAGTCCTCCAACACTGGTCCCTCCAGTAAAATCGAATATCTCACAAATAGGCTTACCGGTTATTTGCTCCATTATTTTTAATTTTTCTAAATGGATATTTCCTTTTACTCCACCGCCTTCAAATAGTGCTAAGCTAATCTTATTATTGTTTATATCTACCATAACTACCTTTCAAAAATACTAAGCAAGCAAAATACAATAAAAATTAACTTTTGTCAATAAAAACTTATCTGTCTAAAGTCTAAACTGAAATTAACTTATAAAATAAATTGTCACTATTAGTAAAGAAAACTTAATTAATGATTAATATTTTAGTATATAGCTAATATTATAACTATAATGGTATGAGATATGCTAAGTCATCCTAGTAATATAGATCCTCAGTTATTAGCTCAAGAAGTAAATACAATGATGCCCTTAGTAGAGAAAGATTTAGCTGATGTTGAAGATACAATAGCTTATGGAAAAGAACGATTATTTAAATTTGTTAAAGATAAGAAAATTATGGAAGCTTTGGCATTTATGTATTGTTTTGAGGGAAATACTGGACAAACTTTAGATATTAAAGAATTATGTACTACAAATGATTTATTGTATAGAGATGATTTCAGTGCCCTTACGGAGACACTAGATACTCTCGCCCCCCTTATAGGGATATTTTTTTCTAAATAATTTAACACTAATTCTACTATGAATAATAATGCTAAAATACGAAAACTTTGATAGCTCCTCTGATGAAGAGTTAAAAGAAAATTATACTTTACCTAAGTATCTTAATTTTTTACTTAAAAATATACTAGATATTAATTATATATATAACTCTGAAGATTTTAAACTTAAGATAGGTTTAGTATTACATAATTTAGCTGATAGATTTTTTAAATATTCTACTATTAGAAATATTTATAAAAAAATTAAATCTGAAATATTAGTTGTAGATAATGAGTATTACGAAGAAAATTTTAATATTATCAAAACTGCTTTTAATAAACATAATTATTTAAAGATTATAACAAAGAAAATATAAGTGATAAGGATTATCAAAAGCTATTGCACTGTGTATTTAATCCAAATCACTCTATTCCTAAGATATTTGCTTTAGCAGACGGTATTAATGCTCAGCATGTAAAGAAAGTATTATTACAAGAATTGCAAAACAGTAATATCAACTTAAAAAAATATAAGTAATAACCCATACATAATTCTAAATGACTTTTAGCTTTTGCTGAAATGATTGGCAGGAATAATAAAATCATAAATTACTTTGCAGAAAAGTTAACACATTGGTTATTTATGCTTGCAACGCATAGAAATAATGCAACCTTATTTACGGCTCCTATGTTTTTAGCACTTATTGATAAAAATAGTATATTTATTATATCATATAAGGAGTTTTTTCCTATGTCTGCTGAGCATGCCGTTGCTCAAACAAGAGGTATACTGAAAAACTATAAATATGTGTTACCAAATTCCTGTCCAATAGATTTATGACACTACAAATGTACAAAATGGTAATCTATTACTTATTAAAGAAGGTAATATATTAATAGAATGGCTTAGTAAAAAATTAAATAATTATAAACTAGCAAATATAGCACGAATATTTGAAATCTTAGCTTCAATGTAATTTTACAAAAATATGGATAATGTAAAAAGCAATGATATAAAATCTTTTTTAGCAAAAGTGTATAAATTAGAGAATTGTCCTATAAATTTGTTAAATGCATTAGACCAAAATTTAACTGCTTTAATTCTTAAAGTAAACAATATAGGAGAACGCAATTTAAAGCTTACAAAAACTAAATTGCTTGAAAAAAAGGATTTTTCTCAAGATTTAAAGGATTTAATTGAAATAACCTACTTGGAATTTACTGAAAGCTTAAAAAATATTGAAGGGTTTTTAGCTCAAAAACACGCATCTCTCAAGAAAGAAATTAAAAAAATCCTACCTGAAATTCTACAAATTTTATGTGCTAAAATAAAAGAATGGTATGATATTGATGCACCTGAATATGCTAAGAATGTATTACAAGATATTACCCCCAAATTTAATCAAACTATTTCTCCTACCTCGTCTCAAAAGAGATTAAAACTTTCCTTTTCTAAAAGAAAAGATATATATGATTCAAATGATGATAATAATCAAACTTTGGAAACAACTGATATAGACAATAGTATGAAAGAATATTTTAAACTAATTGGAGAACATACTAATACTATATACGATTAAAAACAGTATTAATATTATGGTCTTTTTGAGGTCCTAGAACTTGGTAGCTAAGAGTAAATGAATCAGTATTTAAAAATACATAGGTAGTATTATATTGATCTTTACCACATAGATGATTGCCTGTAGCTTGTATACTCAAATGATTTGAAGAATTGTTTCTGCAAAACTTCGGAGGACTCGCATGCTCACCTATTAATTATGGCTGTGCGTACTCGCTCCTCGTTTTACATTCCAATTCTCCAAATCATTTGAGTATACCCTGTCTGCATAAACAAATTTTAATTGATAAAATAAGCTCTTTTCAGGAGCAATAAAATATTTTGTAATATTACTATTCTTAAAAATATACCTATATTCTTGATTAGAGTGGATTTGATAATCGTAGTCGTGATAGTGAATTTGTAATTCCTCTTTCTAGATTAATTCATTTAAACTTTTAAGTAAGAAATATGCTACCCCCTCACCGTAACCATAATTATCTATAATTCTGTTAATTTGGTATTTTCCGGAGAATCTTGAAAAAATTTCTTTTACTGAATCGTTTTTTGAGAGCATTTGATATATATCTATGTCATTCCTGCGACGTTTTGGCTTTATTGTATGGTTGTTTATGTCATGACCACGAAAGCGGAAATCCAGTAATTTAAAGGTTATACGCAATAAGTTTGTACAATTAAAAGCTCGATTTATTTTGCTTTACCCGGGATTCCAGCTTTCGCGGGAATGACATCGAGTTGGTTTTTCGGACCATGCAACAAAGTCGGCTTGACCACGGCATGACATTTAGTTCTGCAATATTTTCATTAGCAAATTAATCTCTTCGCGTAATTCTATATCGTTTTCCAGTAATTCTTCTACTTTCTTAATAGCATGCATAACCGTCGTATGGTCTTTTTTACCGAATTTTTTACCGATATCTGCAAGACTTTTCGGCGTTAATGCTTTACTAAGATACATGGCTATTTGACGTGGTCTTGCAACTTCTCGTAATCTCCGTGATGAAGACATATCGGATAACTTAATATTATAACGGCTAGCTACCTTTTTCTGAATATCTTCAACGGTAATTATTCTTTCATTAGAACGCAGTAAATCCCGCAAAATATTTTGTGTGTTTTCGAGTGTAATTTCTTTTAAAGTAAAATTAGAATGAGCGATCACCTTATTTAAAGCTCCTTCAAGTTCTCTAACGTTTGAAACGATTTTAGATGCTAAAAAATCAATTACGTCTTTTGGTATGTTAACGTTCATCTGCTCAATCTTAGATTCTAAAATACCAAGTCGTAGCTCATAAGTAGTACTATGAACGTCGGCAACTAAGCCCCATCCAAGACGAGATTTTATCCGATCTTCAATATTATCTAAATCTGAAGGCGATCTATCACAAGAAATAACCATTTGACGGTTATTATCAATCAATGTATTAAAAGTATGGAAAAATTCTTCCTGCGTACTATCTTTACCGCAAATAAATTGAATATCATCAATCATTAACACGTCAACCGAACGAAATTTCTCTTTAAACGAGATTACTTCTTTATTACGCAGAGCTTTAACAAACTGATACATAAATTTTTCTGCCGACATGTATATCACTTTGCGGCTTGGATTATTCTGCTTGATGTACCAACCGATTGCATGCATTAAATGAGTTTTACCAAGCCCTACGCCGCCATATAGAAAAAGCGGATTAGACTCAGAAACCGCACCTGATGATTCCGCAACCGCTCTTGCGGCTGCATAAGCTAGCTCATTTGGGGCTCCAACCACAAAATTATCGAAAGTAAAACGTACGTCAAGGGTTGAAAAGATATTTTCCGAATTAAGCTCACTGCTGCCGATATCGGCAAAAGTCTTAGTAGGTAATTCTATAACTGTTTGGGTTGTTCCAGGTAACTCTTTAGTAATTATTTCAATTGACTTAATGGTATTATTATAATGTTGAAATAGTTGCAATATGACCATAGAGTACTTGGATTTTATCCAATCTCTAACAAAGTTAGTAGGAACACAAAGAATAACGGTATTTAATGAAGACTCTATAAAATTGACTTTACTAAACCAGCTATTATATAGAGTTTCACCGTAATGATTGTAAAGATCTTGAGCCACGTGACTCCAGACATTTACATAATTATCACCTTGATCCGTTAAAATTATTTGGTTAGTACTCACTTAAAACTGCCACGGTAAGTTATTTTGTTTCCAGCCTTTATCTTGATTATTTCCTTCAAAGCCGTCACTAATATTATAACAATTTTTATAACCTATACTAGTTATAAAATTTGCTGCGATAAATGACCTATATCCTGAACGGCACAGAAAAAATATTATTGCATGAATTTTATCGTTAACGATAGATAAAAAATTATCTTCAAAATCTTTATTCAATTGCCAACTTAGAAAGATCACCTTATTTTTATTATCTAAATGAGGTATCCCCACTTGCTGCCACTCTTCTCTAGTTCTAACATCTACAAGAAAAGCATTATCATTTGAAATTAGCATATCATAAGCTTTTGTAGAACAGATATTTTGAACCGACATATTTATGCTTTTTTGCTGTTATTGATAATAAAAGTTAATAGAATTTTACCCATGTAGAATGGATTTATTAGAGTGCTGAATTATTAAAGCATTTTAAAATGATCTTGGTATCTGATTATTTTAATAATATTATTATAAAAAAATTTTGCAAGATGTTATAGATGAATAAATTAAATAAAAACTCTTTACAAAAGAAACTTTTTTACCGTAGTAAAAATCGCGGTTGCAGAGAAATGGATTATATACTCGGTAGCTTTGCCGAAAAGTACCTATCCTTAATGGATGAAAAAAAACTTGGAAGCTATTCTTTAATACTTGATCAAAATGATAATGATCTTTATAATTGGATTAATAATAAATCTTCTGCTCCTTCTTATCTAGATGCCGGAATAATTGATAAATTACGCAAAATAGCAAAAATATAAACTCCTGTAGAATGTTACAACAAAAATTTCCGGCGGCTGCCAAATCTTTCTTTGCAATTGATAATTTTACTAAGAATCTTAAGCAAGATTTCATCTTGAGTGCGAGTAATGAAGAGGAGGCGTTGCAATTATACAAGCAAGCTTTATTTTTTTCTTCTAGTGAAAAGATTTATTACTTTCCAAGCTATAATACCATCCCTTATGACCATACGTCACCAAATGCAAATATCTTATCTAGACGTGCAGAAACATTAACCAAGCTAACAACAAATAATAGTAATAGCAGATTACTCATCACTCATACAGCGAACTTATTAAACAAATTACCGCCGAAAGATTTTTTTTCTAAATATTTTTTGAAATTATCCCCTAAAATGAAATTTACTACGGATGAGCTTGCTATGTTTCTAGTAGAAAATAGTTTTACAAGAAATGCGATTAGCATCGATGTCGGGGAATTTGCGGTTAGAGGCGAAATCATTGATATAATATTGCCCGGTCCTAAAGCTTATAGAATTCATTTTAGCTGGGGTTATATTGAATCAATAAAAGAATTTGATATTGATACGCAAATTTCGACTAAATCCTGCAGGGAGCTTATTATTAGTCCTGCAAATGAGATAGTTTTAAATAGTGAAACTATAGGTAATTTTAAGAATAATTACTTACGAAATTTTGGAGTTAATCATACTGATAATGCTTTATATGAGGCGGTAATATCTGGAAGAAAATTCACAGGATATGAACAATTACTCCCGTTATTTTACGATTCCTGCTCTAACTTAATAGATTATTTAAACGATCCTATTTTCATATTCGATAATTTGTCAAAACAAGCCATTTTAGAATTTGAACATAGTTATAACGATTTTTATTCGGTAAGGTCAGAGGCAAATAAACTTAAATTTAATAGTTTCTATCCCACCCTTGCACCGACTAGCTTATATTTTACCGCTTCTGAAATAACGGAATTACTAGAACAAAAAAATAATATACTACTTACTTTTGAAAACTCAGAGCAAGCTAGCTTAATTGAAAATATAGCTGCTACAAGTTTTATAGAAAAGAAAACGGTTTTCGATAAATTATTTGAGGTTATTAAAGCAAATTCTCATAAGAAAATTATTATAGGCTCAAGCGTTTTAAGTAGTTTTGAGCGAATCAAAAGCATAATTCAAAATTATGAATATAAATATAATGAGATAAATAAATTAGATGAGGCTAAGGCTTCAATGATAAATGTCGGGATAATTCCTTTAAATCAAGGCTTTTATACGAAAGAATATTTATTTATTACCGCTAGCGAATTATTAGAAGAAAAACCTCGCGCTACAAACACTAACAAAAAACTTAAAAATATCTTGCTGGAGCTTGATAATTTAGCTGAAGGCGAATTGGTTGTTCACAAAGATCATGGAATAGGGCAGTTTTTAAAGCTAGAAGCTTTAGAAATTAAAGGCAAACCACATGATTTTTTAAAGATTTTATATGCCGGTAATGATAAATTATATATACCAGTTGAAAGTATAGAGGTAATAAAAAAATACGGCAATGATAATGCGGAGCTTGATAAGCTTGGTAGCGTTTCATGGCAAAGAAGTAAGGCAAAGCTTAAAAATCGTATAAAAGAGATAGCACTGCATTTAATACAAATAGCAGCTAAAAGGAAACTTAATAGTAGTGCTTCCGTTGAATTTGACCTTGAAGAATATGATAAATTTTGTGCTAAGTTTCCTTTCAGCGAAACGGAAGACCAATTAATCGCTATAAACGATATTAAAGAAGATCTAAGAAACGGTATGTTAATGGATAGGTTAATATGCGGTGATGTCGGGTTTGGTAAAACAGAGGTAGCAATGCGTGCCGTCTTTATGGTAGCAAAATCTCTAAATGAACATTTACCTCAAGTAGCCGTAGTTGTACCGACAACTATTTTATGTAGTCAACATTTTTCAAGGTTCATAGAAAGGTTCAAAGGTTTTGGTTTAAATATCAAGCAATTATCTAGCGTTATTAGTTCTAAAGAAGCAAAAATTATAAGATCGGAGCTTGAAAGCGGTAAAATAAATATAATAATAGGCACTCATTCTTTATTACATAAAAATATAAAATTCTTTAATTTGAAATTGTTAATAATCGATGAAGAACAACATTTCGGTGTCGGTCAAAAAGAATTTCTTAAATCGCTAAAATCCTTTTCCCATGTACTTGCAATGTCGGCAACACCGATTCCTCGAACGCTGCAAATGTCAATGACCGGTTTAAAAGAACTTAGCATTATTGCAACGCCGCCTCTAAACAGGCTGGAAGTTCGTACCTTGGTGATGCCGTTTGATCCTGTTATTATCAGAGATGCATTATTACGCGAACATTTTAGAGGCGGAAGAAGCTTTTATGTAGTTCCAAGAATTAAAGATATAGAGGATATCACAAAACAATTAAAACAAATCGTGCCGGAATTAAGCTATAAAATAGCTTACGGGAAAATGACTCCGAGTAAAATTGATGAGGTTATGAGCGAGTTTTATGCCGGCAAATTCGATATACTAGTCTCAACTACTATTATAGAATCAGGAATTGATATAGCTGAGGCAAATACCATGATCATACATAATGCTGATATGCTGGGTCTTAGTCAGCTATATCAATTGCGTGGTCGCATAGGTCGAGGTAAAATGCAGGGTTATGCCTATCTAACGGTAGCAAGTCATAAAAAGATGACATCGCACTCCTTAAGACGCTTAGAGATAATACAAAATAGTTGTGCTTTGGGCTCAGGTTTTACTATTGCAAGCCGTGATATGGATTTACGAGGTGTCGGTAATTTGATAGGTGAAGAACAATCAGGACAAATTAAAGAAGTAGGTACAGAACTCTATCAAGAAATGCTGGAAGAACAAATAGCTATTTTAAAAGATGAACCGATTGTTTCAGAACAACCCTTTATCCCGACTATTAATTTGGGATTATCCGTTTTTATTCCAGATAATTATGTAGCCGATGCGGCTCTTAAACTTGGACTATATAGAAGAATAGGTAATTTAAGTAATGAGATAGAAGTAGAGACATTTAAAGATGAGATGATTGATAGATTCGGTTTACTACCGATTGAATTTAGTAATTTACTTGATATTGTAAAAATAAAACTATTATGCTTTAAGTTAAATATTGAAAATCTAGATTCAGGAGATAACGGATTTGTGATTAAATTTTATAAAAATGCCGATATGACTGATAAAATTTTAAAATTCGTTAGTACTTGCTCTAATCAGGCAAAAATCAAACCAGATAATAAATTAGTGTATATCAAGAAATTAGTAGATAAAAATATAATTGTTGAGGCAAATCAGCTACTTTGGAATTTATCGGAGGTGTAGACTCGATGTCATTCCTGCTCCGTCATTGCGAGCAGCCTAAGGCTGCTCGCAATGACGGTAACACGTTTTTAACATAATAAATATGTCCCATAACCTAAAGCAATTATTTCAACAACATAACGTAAAAGGTTTGTCGATTAATTCTAAAACCGTTAAGGATAAAGACGTCTTTTTTGCGATTAAAGGGCGGAATACTGATGGAAATGATTTTATTAAGGATGCTTTAAGCAAAGGGGCAGTATTAGTAATTACGGACAATAAAAAAAATATTGTTATAGATAAAGTAATTTACGTAAAAGATGTGCAGGCAGCTTTATATGAAGCCATAGAAATATTCTATCCTAAAAAACCAAAGGATCTAATAGCCGTAACCGGTACTAACGGTAAAAGCTCGGTAGTATCCTATATAGCTCAAACATATTCATTACTTGGGAAAAAAGCAGCATCTATAGGTACGATAGGGGTAGAAATATTTGGCTGCGTTAATCTTATAAATGATGTACCGGAATTAACAACTTTAGACTATTTAAGCTTTAGAAAAATTGCTCATAATTTAGCTGAAAATGGTATAGAATATTTAGTTTTTGAAGCTTCTAGTCATGGTCTTGATCAAGCAAGACTTAGGGACATAAAAGTAAATATTGCATGTTTTACTAGCTTTAGTCAGGATCATCTAGATTACCACCATACAAAAGAAAATTATTTATTAGCCAAACTGAAATTATTTATAAATCATTTATTACCGAACGGCATCGCAATATTAAATTCTGATATAGAAGAAATAGAGTTTGTTAAAGATTATCTACATAATCATAATATTAAATTTATAACCGTTGGGAAAAAAGGTGATTTAGAAATAACTAGAATTAACGGTTCTTTAAAAGGACAAAATATTAATTTTACATTTAATAATAGAGAATATAATTTTAATACCCCGATAATTGGTAGCTTTCAGGCTAGTAATTTATTAATTGCTGTTCTTAGCATTCATTATATTGGTTTTGCTTTTGATGATGTTATAGATTCTTTAGTAGAAGTTAAAGCAGTAAAAGGCAGAATGGAGAGAATAGATAACACTAATATCTTCGTTGATTATGCCCACACTCCGGACGCTCTTGAAAAAGCTTTAACGGAACTGAAAAATATTAAATTACGTGAT
This sequence comes from Rickettsia argasii T170-B, assembly GCF_000965185.1. Classification (NCBI taxonomy): domain Bacteria; kingdom Pseudomonadati; phylum Pseudomonadota; class Alphaproteobacteria; order Rickettsiales; family Rickettsiaceae; genus Rickettsia; species Rickettsia argasii. The sequence goes on along the minus strand of NZ_LAOQ01000002.1, from coordinate 186,222 downwards.
AGTAAGCTAAGTGTAGTTTTTGGCTGTGGCGGTAATCGTGATAAGGCAAAGAGAAGTCTTATGGGGCAAATAGCCGCAAAACGTGTCGATACCATCATAATTACAGATGATAATCCACGCCATGAAGACCCAAAGCTTATTAGAGCTGAAATCATAAGCGGTATAGAGAAAGCAGATTATACAGAAATAGCCAATAGAGAAGAGGCTATTAAATACGGTATAAATAATTTAAAACAAGATGATATCTTATTAGTTGCCGGCAAAGGTCATGAAAATTACCAAATTATAGGCGATAAGAAATTACCTTTTGATGATGCTGAGGTTGTGAGGAAGTGTTTAAAAGTTTGTCATCCCGTGGCTTGACCCATAGTACCGGACAGTTTTAAAAAAACCTTGATGTCATCCCCGCGGAAGCGGGGATCCAGAAAAATAACTTCAATATTAATACAGAAGTTACATATTTGATAAAATAAACATATAAAAAGCTTGCTTTTTATATGTTTACTGGCTTCCCGCCTACGCGGGAATGACATAAACAAGCCATACAACAACACATAAATAACAAAAACATATGATCTGGAACTCTAAAACTTTAAGTGCTGTTCTCGGTATAACAATCTCTAATTCTATAAATTGTAATGAAGTGCAATTTAATTCCAAAGATGTTAAAAAAGGTGATTTATTTATAGCACTTCAAGGTAATAGAGATGGTCACGATTATGTTCTAGATGCAATAGATAAAGGAGCAGCAGCCGTAATTATTAGTAAGCGAGTAGAGATCAATGATAAAGATAAAATTATCTTAGTCGATAATTGTTTTGAAGCTCTACAAAAAATGGCTTTATATAAACGAGAGAATTCAAAAGCTAAATTTATAGCTATAACAGGCAGCGTCGGTAAAACTTCTACCAAAGAAGCACTGAAAGTATTATTACAACATGATTTTCTAGTTTTTGCTAGCCGAGGTAACTTCAATAACAAACTCGGTATGCTTATTAATCTTGCTTCAATGGCTGATGATACGGAATATGCTATTTTTGAGCTTGGCATGAACCATAAAGGTGAAATAAGAGAGCTGGTTCAAATATTAAAGCCGAATATTGCCATGATTACTAATATTTCGGAGGCGCATTTAGAATTTTTTAACTCGCTTGAAGAGATAGCTGAAGCTAAATGTGAGATTTTTGCAAATTTTAGCAAAAATGATATTGCCGTTATTAATGCCGATACTAATTGTTATAACAAAATGTTATCGATATTAAAAAACCTTTCTATCACCGATATACATAGTTTCGGTAGATCAGCTAAAACTTCAGCAGAATTAATTTTATATGAGAACCTAGGAGAGCAAGTCTACTTAAAGTATAAGATAAATAATAAAGTCTTAGATGTAACGATACCGTTTATTCCTCGGCATTTTACCGAAAATTATACTGGTGTACTTTTAATTATCGATATATTAGGTAAAGATATAGAGATAGCTGCAAATCACTTAGCAAATATTTCTCCTACTAAAGGAAGAGGGGAAATTATCAATATACAAAATTGTCGTGTAATTTGTGATTACTATAACGCAAGTCCGCAGTCAATGAAAGCTGCATTAGAATATTTAAAACAAGTACCTGCCGAGCATAAAACTGCTATAATAGGCGATATGCTAGAGCTAGGGGAAAATTCTAAACGATTACATGAGAAACTAGTGCAATACATATTAGATGCCACTTGTTCTAAGGTCTATTTAGTAGGAGTAAATACTAAATATATTGATGATTTACTACCTTCCAAAATAGCTAAAAAATATTTTAAAAATGTTGATGAATTAATTACGCATATCACGGATTTATTTGAAGGTAATGAGCTTATTCTAATAAAAGGGTCAAGAGGCGTAAAACTTGATAAGATTGTTGATTATTATAAATAAATACACTAGGATATTCTTAATATTGTGTGGTTTGGTTGCCCGTCATTGCGCGGAAATTACGTAGTAATTGACGAAGCAATCTCAGTATGTTTGACGAGATTGCTGCCGCGTAGTCTACGACTGCTCGCAATGACGATTTGGTATCCATGCACAATGAATAACATCAAAATATACTTTTAAATTTAAATCTACAAATGTTATACAATCTTTTACTTCCTCATATCCATAATTCACATATAGCTAATTTATTTCACTATATTACTTTTCGTAGCGGTCTTGCTATTATTATAACTCTAAGCCTTAGTTTTATCACGGGTCCGATATTAATAGAATTTCTGCGATCTCTTCAAAAAAACGGTCAGCCTATACGCTCAGACGGACCTGAATCGCATCAAACAAAAGTAGGTACTCCGACAATGGGGGGCATTATGATTATTTTGTCTAGTTGTCTTTCTACTTTATTACTTGCTGATTTAACGAATAAATATATTTGGATTACGTTATTTGGTTTTATTAGTTTTGGTATTATAGGATTTATGGATGATTATGCTAAGGTAACTAAAAATAATCATTACGGAGTAAGAGGAAAAAGTAAGCTTTTACTTCAAGGAATTATTAGCTTCATTATATGTGTTTTACTAGAATATCTAGATAAAAGTCCAAGTCATTTACTTAACGTACCGTTTTTTAAAAATTTAAGTTTGGATCTTGGTTATTTTTATATAGTTTTTGCTATATTTGTTATAGTCGGCTCTTCTAATGCTGTGAATCTAACGGATGGGCTTGATGGTCTTGCTACCGTTCCTATTGCCTTTACTGCCGGTTCTTTTGCTTTAATAAGTTATTTAGTAGGAAATCTAATTTACTCGAACTACTTACAGCTAACCTATATACCGAATACCGGAGAGTTAACGGTGTTATGTGCGGGATTAGTCGGTAGCTGCCTTGGATTTTTATGGTTTAATGCGCAACCGGCAGAAGTTTTTATGGGCGATACCGGTAGTCTAAGTCTTGGCGGTGCGCTTGGTATTATTAGCGTTATTACTAAGCATGAAATAGTTTTAGCTATAGTCGGCGGCTTGTTTGTTATTGAAACGGCATCCGTAATTTTACAGGTATATTACTTCAAAGCTACTAAAGGAAAAAGAATATTTAAAATGGCACCGCTCCATCATCATTTTGAAAAACACGGCTGGGCAGAATCAAAAGTCGTAATAAGATTTTGGATTATTTCAGTTATATTTGCTCTTATAGGCTTATCATCCTTAAAATTACGTTAACTATATTCGGTTATCTATCTTTTATTTATCAAAAATACATTACATAAATTAACTTCCTATTTGCTTTTGTACAAGAAATTTGCTATAATAATGATATTAATTTATAAGTAGGTGTATGGCATGGTTAAAGAAATAGATATAAATAAATTATTAGCACAAGAAAATAATGCTTTAAATACTATATTAAGCCAAGTAAATGAATTATGCGAACAAAATAAGCAGTTGCAAGGTTTAATCGAAATACAAAATGAAACTAAAGCACTAGAAAAAGAACATAATAGATCGCTGCCTTGGTTTAAAAGATTTGTAAAAACAGTTTCTAATGTAAAGTATATTTTGATAAAAAGTGAAGAACAGTTAACAAATGAAGCAATAAAGTATAATAATAAAATATTAAAAGATATTGATAATAAGATATATAATATAGTGGAAAAATCTGTACCTTTAAAGCAAGAATTACAAGAAGAAATCGCAAAAAATTTTAAGGATTTAACAAAGAAAGATTTATCTAAAGATCAAAGAGCAAGATTATCGGAAGTATTTTTTAGTTATAAGAGTAAACCTGAAAGATTCTCAGCTCTACATATGACAAATCCATTACAATTCATTAATGCTGAAGCACTAGAGAAACAATATAATTCTTTAAATGCTACAAAACAAAACATCCAAAATTTAATATCCGAAAATTCTAATATCAGAGAACTTAAAGAAATACAAAAACAGGTTGCTGAAATTAGGGCAGAAGTACCTTATACATTTTTTGAAAAATTAAATAATATTTGGCAAAATGTTAAAAATGTTTTTGTAAATAATAGTGAGCAGGTTTTAGCAAAAAACAAAGAGAGTAATACTAGAACAATTAGCAAGATTGAGGAACAATTATATAAAACGAAGCATAAATTTGAGGAATTAATTGAAAATAAAGAAGAAATATTAAGGATATAATTGCAAAATTACCTGACAATGAGGAGTTACAAAAGATAGTAAGTAACCTTACAAATCACATGGCTTCAAAAAAAGAACCAATATTAGCAAATTCGTCCCTAGCTAAACCTTTGGAAAATAACATTCCACCACCGCCTTCTGTACCGGAAAATAACATTCCACCTCCACCTCCACCTCCGCCACCGCCTTTTGTACCGGAAAATAACATTCCACCTCCACCTCCACCTCCGCCACCGCCTTTTGTACCGGAAAATAACATTCCACCTCCGCCTCCGCCTATGCCTACTATGGCTCTGGCTCAGACTGAAACATTATCTAAGCCTGTAGAAGCTACTACAGTTAAAAGACCGGAAAATCAACCATGTCCTTCTATAGATACTTCTGATTTAATGGGAGAAATAGCAGGGCCACACAAACTAAAAAAAGTTGAAAAAACGGATGTTAAGGAACAAGATTCTAGAGATTTATTGCTGCAATCCATAAGAGGTGAACACAAACTAAAAAAAGTTGAAATTGACCCTAATACAGGAAAACCGGTTGCACATTCTCAGAGTAAGTCTGCTCAGAATGTTAACAAACTTAGTGGAGTTGCATCAATTTTAGCACGAAGAGTTGCTATGGAGATGAGTGATAGTAGTAGCAGTGAAAGTGATAGTGATAGTGGTAACTGGAGTGATGTTAGTGTTAATAGGAATAAATCAAAAATTCTTAAAACTAAAGGAGAACGAGATGCTAAAGTGACTACGCATGCTCAAAAAATTAATAATAGGAACTCACAAAAACCATCATTTGTTAGATAATAAATGTCATTCCCGCGGAAGCGGGAATCCAGTAAAACCTATAAAAAACTTGTTTTTTTAGGTTTATTTTATCAATTAATGGTAATTTTATAGCAGCATTAAAGTTATTTTGTGGATTCCCGCTTCCGCGGGAATGACATAAAACACCATATAAATCTACCCTTTAAACTTCTTAGTTATTTCAACTATTCTTTTACCAAAGAAATTAGCAGTTTTTAAATCGCCTTGAGTAGGAGTAATATCAGGAGAAGATTTGTGGTTAGATTGAGTCATACGTCCTGACCAGCTACCTAAGTGGTTAATTTTAATTTTATCGGGATCAGGCATCTCATGATCGGAAAAATTCGGAGCAGCTTCAGCTTGCCCGACCCAAATCATACAATGCTGCAATAGCGAAGTGAAATAGCTGCTGAATACTGCATAACTTATCACCTGCATAAGAAGTAGAATTAGTAAAAGCTGCAGCTATTTTATCTTGCCATTGTTGTTGTGCCCATCTAGTTGAGGTAGCTTCCATAAATATTTTAAACGATCTGGCTAAACTACCCATATAGGTTGGGACTCCAAAAATGATAGCATCTGCATTGTCTAATAAATCCCAATCGAGATTATCAGGTTTATCTTTATTTATTTGTATAAGAAACATTTGCTCCTACTTCTTGTATGCTCTTATTTAGTTCTTCAGCTACTTTTGCAGTATGACCGTATCCACTATAATATACGATAGCTACTTTAACCATTTTATTCTCCATATTATAAATTAACTATAAACTCGGCTTCAGTTTTAGACTTTATTTCTTCAATAGTAACATCGTCAGCTTGTCTAACTAATATCATTTCATCTTTATCAATATCAAAAATTCCAAGATCGGTAATTACTCTGTTAACTACTTTTTTACCTGTTAACGGAAAGCTGCATTCTTTTAATAATTTAGCACCGCCATCTTTTGCGTTATGTTCCATTATAATAACTACTCTTTTGGTGTTAGCGACCAAATCCATAGCTCCTCCCATACCTTTAACCATTTTACCCGGAATAGTCCAGTTGGCAAGATCTCCTGTTTGTGAGACTTGCATAGCACCTAAAATAGTTAAATCGACATGCGAACCTCTAATCATCCCAAATGAAAAGCTACTGTCGAAATAGCTGCTTTCAGGAATAGCAGTAATAGTTTGCTTACCGGCGTTAATTAAATCAGGATCTTCCTCTCCTGCGTAAGGAAATGGTCCCATACCAAGCATACCATTCTCGCTTTGAAATATTACATTCACTCCTTGAGGTATATAATTTGCTACATGCGTAGGCATACCTATACCAAGATTGACATATAATCCGTCTTTAAGTTCCTCTGCTGTTATTTGATAAATTTCTTCTTTGCTCCAAGGCATATCTTTATTTTTCCTTGACAGTTAATTGCTCAATACGTTTCTCATATTTTTCACCTACTATTAATCGCTGTATGAAAATATTAGGTGTGTGAATATTGTTAGGGTCAAGCTCTCCCACCTCAACTATTTCCTCTACTTCACAAACTGTAACTTTAGCGGCACCTGCCATGACTGAATTAAAATTTCGTGCAGTTTTATTGTAAATCACGTTGCCGCTTTTATCAGCTTTAAAGCCTTTAATAATAGCAAGGTCAGCTTGAAGGGCAGTTTCCATTATATATTTTTTGCCGTTAAACTCCTTTGTTTCTTTACCTTCCTCTACAATTGTACCTATACCTGTTTTAGTATAAAAAGCCGGAATTCCCATACAAGCAGCCCTAATTCGTTCAGCTAAAGTTCCTTGTGGGTTTAGCTCAAGCTCTAAAACCTTATCAAGATATTGTTGCTCAAAAATCTTATTTTCTCCGACATACGAAGAAATCATTTTTTTTATTTGTTTAGTTTGAAGAAGAAGCCCAAGTCCGAAATTGTCAACACCGCAATTATTGCTTATAACTGTTAAATTTTGAACATTGATTTTAAGAAGTGCATTTATTAAATTTTCAGGAATACCGCATAGACCGAATCCGCCCGACATTATAGTCATGCCGTCATAAAGAAGTCCTTCAAGAGCAGCTTCAGCCGAAGGATAGATTTTATTCATAAATTTTAAATTATTTAATATCTATTATTTAAGAAATTAGGAGGCTTTTCAAAAGAAGTCAAGGATATACACAAGTTTGGTATATTAAAAAAATACTTTACAAGAAATTAAATTTAACCATTGCTGCTTATTTTTTGTATTCATCAACAGTATTAGTAACTGCATCAAATATTGATGACGATATAACAATTCAAGAAAATTCTAAAAAAAATTATAGTTATATAGTGACTTATGATAAAGATATGTCCTCAAGAGCGAGTGGTGATGCTGCTATGTCATTAATTGAAGGTTACCGTGTCAATTAGATGATGCTATGTTTGCCGATTCAGATAATATAGCTATGAAGATCTTAAGTTATATTACAAGATTTACTGCTACATCTTGGATTATGGTAGGTAATCATGAAATAGGAGGTTATGGAGCAAGAGCAAAGAATTTGATTTAAAAGTAACAAAATATGAAGTAGATCCTTTTGAGGATACAACATATTTTAAAACTAAAGATTTTAATTCTTTGCAAGTTCATAAGCAAATTGCTATAGATACAGGGGGAATGCAAGCAAGTTATTTGTTATCTGAAAATATTAAAGATAGATACATGGCAAGTAACAAAATTAGTCCTACTTACGGTATAGGTTATTTATGGACAAGACTAGATCAAGCAAGTTATATTTTTAGTACTAAGTTTGATGGCAAAGATAAAAGCGTTAATGATATAAATGCATATGTAAAAGCGATTAACTCCATATACGGTAAAAATTATATTACTAAAAATAAAATTCGTTCATATGCTTATTTAGATTTATTTGATTCGTTTTTATTCTATTCAGGATATTCATTTTTAATGAATACTAACTTAAATAATATTCCGATGATTGAATTAGGACCGGTTAAATATTTACCGGCTACTGAGCGATACTTGCTCCATACGTTTTAGAGCGTGGTTTAGTTAACCATTTTGTTGTTGATAATAAATATATGCAAGTTAATATTCATTACGGCAAAAATCAAAAATTTAAGTCTTACGGTGTCGGAGTTAAAGCTAATAACTTAGTCAAAGTTGAATTTATCGGTTTAGGTTTAGAAGCGACATTTTGGAATCAGCCTAAAATGTTAACCGCTACCCCTTTAAAAGAAAGTTGTAAGCAAGGTGGACTTGGAGCCGTTAATTTGGGGCTTAGCTTAAATGAAACATTTAAGATAGTCGGCTCAGACGGTTACAAAACAGCAGGATTTATAGAAGGTATGCCTTTAAAATTCTCAGCTATAGTTAGAGCAGGGTTAAAATGAGATTTATAAGAGAAGGCTTGTTGCATGATTAATATGTCATTCCTGCGAAAGCAGAAATCCAGAAAAAAGCGCGATACATCAAGCTTTTAATTTTAAAAACTTACTGTGTATGTACCGTTTAATTACTGGATTTCCGCTTTTGCAAGAGTGACATATTAGTCATAATTTGTATATTTTATTATTCTTCTTTTATTATAAAGTATATATATTTGTATATAAGATAATTATGACTATATATGCTAACTATTTTAGAACAATTCTTATTCTCTTCTGTAAAAACGTTCATTAATATACGTGAAGATACCGTATCTGCTCTTAAAAGGCTTGGTATTAACAATATTCGTGATTTATTATTTTATCTACCTGTTTCATATCAAAATAAAATATTATCACCTAATTTAACTGAAGTTAGAGACGGTGACATAATCCAAACAGAAATTGTAGTTGAGAGCATTAATTTACCAAAGAAAAGTAGTCAGCCTTTAAAAATTACAGCTAGCAATGATACTGGTTCTTTGTTATTAGTGTTTTTTCATAAACCCCCACCGTTTATTTTTAATAAGCTGCAAGTTGGTACTTCTCATATTATCAGCGGAAAGGTACAATTTTTTGATCATTACTTACAAATTGCGCATCCTGAATTTATTGTAAATCCTAAACTCGCAAAAGAAATAGAGCCGATTTATTCCCTGACATATTTACTTAGTAACAAGCAGTTATATTCATATATCATAAAAGCAATAGAGATATTTGAAGAGAAGTGTAAGAGTATAGAAGATAAAGAAGTAAAAGATTATTTAGATATTATATTGCAGAATTTGCAAATATTGCATGTTTTCCGTCATTGCGAGGAGGCATTCATGCCGACGAAGCAATCCAGTAATGTAAAATTAATAAATTCTAGATTGCCGCAGCCCCTAAAGGGGCTGCGCAATGACGATTTATATACTAACGCCAAAAAACAACTAGCAGCTAAGGAGCTTATCGCTAATCAAATATCTCTTTTAAATGTACGTACGCAAATAAGTAGAAGACAAGGTAATATTTACCCTAAAGCTGTATCTATTCAAACAAATATATTAAATGAGCTAGGATTTGAGTTAACTTCTTATCAAAAGCAAGTCATAGAAGAAATAGAGTGTGATCAAAGCAATAAAATAGAAATGATGAGATTGTTGCAAGGTGATGTTGGCTCTGGTAAAACTTTGGTAGCTCTGCTGACGATGGTAAATGTGGTAGCCACTGGATTTCAAGCAACGCTTATGGCTCCAACTGATTTGCTTGCCAATCAGCATTATGAGTTTTTTGTTAAAGCTTTAAAAAATACTAATATAAGAGTCGGATTACTTACAGGTAAGATACTGGGGGCAGCTCGTAAAAATATTATGATACAACTTGACAACGATGAGATTGATATATTAGTCGGCACTCATGCTTTATTTCAAGAAAAAGTAACTTTTAAGAAACTAGGTTATATAGTTATTGATGAGCAGCATAGATTTGGGGTGCAACAGCGTTTGAATTTAATAAATAAAGGAGTAAATCCCGATGTGTTAGTTATGACTGCAACGCCGATTCCTCGAAGTCTTGCACTTACTATGTTTGGTGATATGACTATCTCAAAGCTAATGGGTAAGCCGAAAAGTCGTTTACCTATCGCTACAAATACCATATCCGTTAATAAGATAGAGTATATTATAGCAGCGATAAATAAGAAGCTTATTGCAGGTGAGCGGGTATATTGGATTTGTCCATTGATAGAGCAGGGAGCGAAAGAAACGCCGGAAGAGGATAGTTTATTGATGGATGTGATGAATCGTTTTAACTCTATCGACAATATCTATCAAGGTTATACCGGTATTATTCACGGTAAGATGAAGAACGAGCAGAAAGACCAAATAATGAAGCAATTTAAGGAAGGTGAAATTAAGATATTAGTTGCAACAACCGTTATTGAAGTTGGAATAGACATACCTGAAGCCACTTTGATAATTATTGAAAATGCCGAGCAATTTGGTCTTGCTCAACTTCATCAGCTTAGAGGTAGAGTAGGGCGGGGTAGTTTGCAGTCATATTGTATATTGTTATACAATCCTAAAAGGCTTAGAAAAGTTGCACGAGGTAGGTTTGAGATAATGAAACAAACTAATGATGGATTTTATATAGCTGAGCAGGATTTAAAACTTCGAGGTAGTGGTGAGATTTTAGGAGTAAAACAAAGCGGTGAAATCGCATTTTTCTTCGCTGATTTAGCGGACGATTATGACCTACTTCTTAAAGCGCATAAATTTGCGGAAATAGGCTCAAAAGGTAATGTAAATTTTGTTAACTTTCAGATCAAGCTCTTTGCCAAATTTCAAGTAAGCGAGTTGGTTTAGTTTGAATATGCTATTGCCGCTTGGCATTGGCGTTGTTGCGTGGTTCAATTTTTACCGTCATTGCGAGAAAAGAATTACGCAGTAATTTGATGAAGCAATCTTGCGCCAAAGTCCTGAGATTGCTGTGCTCCTTTCAGTCGCTTGCAATGACGAAAAACCGCACCGTGCAAGCAAGCTTTTTTATAAAATCTAGAATACTATAAGTTAAAGCTAATCCTGTGTGATTTCAGCAAGTCTAGTAAACAGAGCGTCAATCATATCCCAGCCTTTTTTTTGAATAGTGAGTAAAGAAGAATCATTAATGTTTATTTGTTTTAATAAATCTATTCCCATTTGTTCATGTTCAGGATCAAGATACATATGTGTTTTGAAATGTTTTGCTGCTTTATGATTAAAAAATATTGATCCTAGTTTTGCATAAAATATAGTAGCACAAGACTCTATTACTAAATGGACAAGGACGACTCTTTCACTATCTCCAAGAGTCATCATTTTTAGCGTAAACCAAGAACCTAAGGCCTCAAAAATAGAATCTGTAGTGTCTTCATTATTTTCTAGATTTTGGAATAATTCTCTATTATGTCCAAATTCATCGGTAAGATGCTCCCATGCAAGTTGTTGAAATTCTTTTGTTTCAGAAAACACTACTCTTGCTAATACCATTTTTTGAAACTCATCTGACCAAATCCGAAAATGTTTAAGAAATTTATTTTTTCGTAGCGTACTATCTAACCTAATTTTAAATAGTTTGTTTTTTTTAAATTGCTCTTTATATTGTTCATTATCCAAAATTAAACGATCTATTATATTCATATATTTAATTATCAATTTATTTAAATATATTAATATTAACTAAATTACGCTGTCACTCATTATTAATGTTTATTTACCAATTTTTAAAACCATATGTGTATTTATAGATTAATATGAATTGTAAGATCATAATGTGTATGCAGTAAATATATAAAACATTGCGACTTATCCATTTTAGATTTATAGCTATTTTTTGTGAATAATCGCTTAGGATCATTAATATATAGGTAATTGTTAAGAAAGTGAGGTTTAAAATTAAGTCAGTATTTGAAAAATTAAACTCATTAAAGGAAAAAATCGCAAGAGTAAAAAGAGTTGAATGCACGAAAGAGGTAAAAATTGCTATAAAACAGCAAAGTTTTAAGTTTGCCTGCTCATGTTTTGAAATAAATCCAAGTATCATTGTAGCAATTACAAGAGTCCCGTAATCAATCAAAGCCCAGCTAATATACCACAATAGTACCATTATAATTGCATGACAATAACCGCTATAGAAAAAGTGAGTTAAAGAATTACGAAAATAATAAATATACCATTGCCCTAAATAGATAGAGATTAGAATATTTGTAGTAAGAAATTGTTTAAATAGTACAGTGGTATATATTTGTAATAAAACACCGAATATCATTATATGGGTTTTTGGTTTATCATGAAAATTATAACCGGCAAAAAAGCAAAATACTGGCATAGCTGTACGACCTATGATCCGCATAATCGTTAATTCAGGATATAGATATAAACCTACATGATCAATGATCATGGTTATAATAGCTAAGGCTTTGAGCCAATCCTGATAATTTGATTGGTGCTTATTTTTTGTTATTATCATAATTAACCGCTTTTAATAAATATGCCGTGCCGAAAAATGCTCCCATTCCAACTGCAATTGTACTACCTAGCATACAGACTTTAATCAGTAAATATTCCGAATAAAAATATTCTAAATAATAATGCTTTATTAAAGCAATTATAATAGACATTAAGATACAGCATAACAAAATTTTACCGCAGAAAAGTTTTATACCGGCTTCTATATGAAGCTTATTTTGTTTTTTAGTATAGCTATATAATAAACCTAGATTATACCAAGCTGCAATAGATGTACCGACTGCAATACCGATATGTTTCAAAGAATCCATTAATAATAGGTTCATGCCGGTATTAATTATTATTGAAAATAAGGTTATTTTGAGTGGTGCTTTAGTATCTCCGTTAGCATAAAAAATAGGAGTTAAAATTTTTGCCAAAATAAAAGCAGGGAGCCCAAGTGCAAATGCAGAAATAGCCTCAGCTGTATTTGTAGTATCTTGGCTCGTGAATACTCCTCTTTCATAAATTATATTAATAATCGGATGAGATAGAATTATAATACCGAATGTAGCAGGCAACGATAATAATAATCCCATTCTAATAGCATTATTCTGTATTTTTTTTGCAACTACTATATCATTTGATTTATAGATTTTTGACAGCTCAGGTAGCAATATAGTAGAGAAGCTAGTACCTATTATTGATAGAGGAAATTGATATATCCGGTCGGCATAAGATAATATAGAAATAGCACCTTCAATAAAGCTAGCAATAGATTGGGATATGAAAAGGTTTAATTGCTGTATGCCGGAGCTAATGGTTGCCGGTCCCATATTAATCAAAAGCTTTTTTACATCGGGATCGCTTGGGTTAAAAATTATCGGAAAGTTTAAATCCGCTCTTTTCACACAGACAAACATAAACGAAACTTGTAATATTCCGGCCATTATTAAAGATAAGCTAATTGAGATAGTAGATTCTATATAATGATCAAATGTTAAAGTAAAAATTATTACGCATATACTTAAAATAACCGGTGAAAAAGCAAATGCAGCGAATTTTCTTACAGAGTTTAATATTCCACCAAGTAGAGCCGTTAATGAAACAAATATTAAATAAGGTATTGTAATGCGGCATAAAAATACCGTAAGCTCAAATTTTTCTTTTTTACCGTGAAATCCAGGAACAATAAACAGCATTAATTGTGGCATGAAGATTTGTATTAATGCTATTATTACTATTAATGTCAGAAGTAAAAGGGTAAAAACCTCACCTGAAAAATTATTAGCGGCTTTCTTAGAAATAAGCATTTTTTCATTATAAATAGGAATGAATACGCTTGATAATGCTCCTTCTGCAAAAATTCTTCTAAATAGATTCGGTAGTTTAAAAGCAACATTAATGCTATCACCCATAGGTGTAGAGCCGAATAATGATGCGATAAACTGTTCACGCACTAAACCAAATATGCGAGAAATTAATGTGCAAAAAGCTACTACGACTCCTGAACGAAATAATCGACTTCTTGCATAACTTGCTTCTAAAGGTAATTTGTGCGTCAATCCGGTACTCGCATTCTCATGTACTAAAGTGTACGCTGTGGTGCTGCGTTCCGTGTTTCTTTCAAATTCCTCTTTATTAGCTACATTATGCAAGAAGTCGGTCACTGTTTGTTTTTTATCTTATTTTTCTGATGTCATTCCCGCGGAGGCGGGAATCCAGTAAAACCTATAAAAACTTGTTTTTATAGGTTTATTTTGTTAATTAATGTGTAATTGTTGAGATCGGGATTAAGGCTACTTTTTCTGGCTTCCCGCCTCCGCGGGAATGACATCAAGCACCATGTAAGCAACATCATGAATTCTTATCCCTAGCTGACCCTATCTATTCCTTCATTGATTAAAGCGTCTGCTTTTGATTTATTTTCCCATCCAGTAACTTTAACCCATTTACCTTTTTCTAAATCTTTATAATGCTCAAAGAAATGCACGATACGTTTCTTGAGCATGTCACATAAATCATCTAGCTCTTTAATATGATCGAAAGTAATATCGAGCTTAGAAGTCGGTACTGCGATTATTTTCTCATCAAGCCCTGATTCGTCTTCCATCATCAATACACCGACTGCTCGGCATTTTATAACCGACCCAGGTACTACTGGATGATGAGCTACGACAAGTACGTCTACCGGATCACCGTCATTTGAAAGAGTATGAGGAATAAAACCGTAATTGCATGGATAGCTCATGGTAGTTTGCATAAAGCGATCAACAAAAACTGCTCCTGATTCTTTGTCAAATTCGTATTTGATTGGACCGCTATTCATTGGAATTTCGATAATTACGTTTATTTCGTAATTATTTGCTTTTGCTTTGATTTTATCTATAAACATGTTTTTATTTATTTGGTTTAGTTATTTTGCGTCATTGCGAGGAGAATTACAACATAATTCGACGAAGCAATCTCAGGCCTATTTTACTAGATTACCACGTCGCTTCGCTCTTCGCAATGACGTTGTTATTGCGGAGGTCTGTAATTCTCATCATGCTTTGCAAGTAATTGTCTTGCTATAAATTTCCCGTTCGATAATTGCCCGATGGCAATAATTCCTTGTCCTTTACGAAATAGAGCCGGAAGGGCTCCTTGATATAATATCTCGAAATCCTTAATATTATCGGTAATAACAAAACTTATCTTATCGTCAGCAATTTTATCTATTGAGTCTGTTTTAACAAGCCCACCGACTCTTAACTCTTTGCCTTGTTCTATTTCATTAATTTTTGACGGCGGCAAAAAAAATACTATATTTTTCTCTAAATTGTAAAGTATTATAATAATTCCTAAACATGCTGAGCAGAAACAAATAATTATTGTTATTAATCTATTTTTTACTCTCTTTTGCATTAAAGTTCTGTTTATTTTTCAATGACTTGTAATTTAAAAAACTTACAATTAACAATATCGCTAAGGTTAAAAAGGTAAATAAATACGCTACCGATATATAATTATTCATTTCTTAAAAATTCCATAATTTCCTTAGGTGAAGAATCTAAATAGAAATGTTTCAGATATTTTCCGTTTGCATCGATTAAATATGTAAAAGATGAATGATCAAGCATATAGTTCGGGTCGTCATCATCACCATGCACACGAGCATAGAAAACCTTGAATTTATCAGTTACATCTTTTATTTGCTGCTCGTTACCGGTAAGACCTATAAATTTCGGATGAAAATGTTTTAGATATTCTTTAAGTGCTATAGGAGTATCACGTTTTGGGTCAATAGTGATAAAAACAGGTAGAATATCTATTTTATGTTTATTTAAAATTTCTACAATCTCCGTCATTTTATTTAGAGAGGTTGGGCATATATCAGGACAACTAGTAAATCCAAAGTAAATGAGGCTTAAGTTGCCTTTCAACTTATCACTATTAAATATCTTTCCATTTTGGTCTATTAGTTCAAAATCACCGCCGATTTTTACGTTATCTTCATAGATATTAACTTGACCAGCAAGTGGCTTTTCAGGCGTTCTTAAAGATAACAACAAATATAATGCTCCTACTCCTATTAATAAGCTAATTACGATAATTATTTTTATAATATTAGACTGTATTTTCATAAGATATTATCCATTTTTGCGTTGTCATCCTAGTTGGTCCTGCTGTATGGCTCTTATGTCATTCCTGCGAAAGCAGGAATCCAGAGAAAAGTGAAAATGTCATACCGTGGCTTGACTACGGTATCTTATATCACAGGCCATGTTCTGAGATCCCGCAAAATCAAGTTGTGGGATGACATTAAAGGTTACTGGATTCCCGCTTTCGCGGGAATGACATAAAAAGACCATACAACCAAGTCTACTCTTTTACACAAGCCCTAATTTTTTAGGTTTAAAATATTTTACCCAAATATCTATTAACAATTTAGTAATGATAATCGCCGAAAACATTGAAGATATAATCCCGATCGTTAATGCAACGGCAAAACCTTTTATTGCACCTACTCCAAATATATAAAGTAAAAAAGCAACGATTAAAGTAGTTAGGTTAGCATCAAGGATAGTGGCAAACGCAGATTCAAAACCGGTTCTAATAGCATAAAGATTAGACACTCCTTTATGCAGTTCCTCTTTAATTCTTTCGTAAATCAATACATTAGCATCAACAGCCATACCCATAGTGAGTATTATTCCTGCAATTCCCGGCAGAGTTAAAGTAGCTTGGAAAAGTGAAAGTAAAGCTAAAATATATAACAATGCAAGGCTTAAGGCTATATTGGCAAATAAACCAAGCACACCGTAAGACCAAACCATAAATATACACACTGCTATAAATCCTATAAGTCCTGCCTTTTTGCCCGACTCTATAGAATCAGCACCCAAATTTGGACCTATACTTCTCTCTTCAATAATTTTAAGTGGGGCAGGAAGCGAACCGGCTCGCAATAATAGTGCAAGCTCATTTGCCGATTCAACGGTAAAATTTCCTGTTATTATACCGCTTCCGCCCATAATCGCTCCGTTTATCGTTGGAGCACTTAGTAATTTATTGTCTAAAACTATAGCAAGGCGTTTACCGGTATTATTTTTAGTTATTTCACCAAATATTTTACTACCTAAATTGTTGAAAGAAAAAGCAACTACCGCTTGCGAATTTTGGTCAAAAGAAGCTGAAGCAGTTGTAAGCTGATCCCCACCCAAAACAACTTTTTTCTTTATAACGACATAATACTCCCCATGACTTTCGTTATCTCCCTTAACTAGCATTGAACCTACTGGAACATGTCCTTTTACCGCTTCTTCGATATTGGCATTTTCATCAACTAAATGAAAAGTTAGCTTTGCAGTTTTCCCTAATATATTCTTCAGGTAAGAGGGATTTTCTTCACCGGGAACTTGCAGTAATATATGCTTATCGCCTTGTTTCTGTAGGGTCGGCTCTTTAGTGCCGGTACTATCAACTCTCATGCGAACGATCTCAATAGATTGGTCTACTACCTTATTAAGTAAGTCATTTAATCTAGATTCGCTGTAGCTAAGCTTTATTTTATTTTCATTTACTTCAGCGATAATTTCTGGATCGATTTTATTAATTATTTTCTTTAACGGCTTTAATTTCTCAGGCGATCTTACTTCTAATTGAATGCTATTTTGTCTAACTAACAGATTTTTATAGCCGATTTTATCCTCACGAAAATTTTTGCGTAAAGTGTCGGCAAGATTTTCCATTGAATCATTTAAGTAGGTGTCAAAATCAACATCGAGTAATAAATGGGCTCCTCCTCTAAGATCAAGTCCTAGATTTACTGAATCATGAGGTAGAAACTTAGAGTTTACCTGCATGAAATTAGGTAAGGCACAAATAACTGCAAAAACCGTACATATAATTGAAAGAAAAATTTTCCACTTAGGAAGATTTTGCACCGCTTACCTTCTTATCTTTTTTGTTGTTTTCTTTTTTTACTGCTACTTCTTGTGTACGACTAGTTATATCGATAATAGCACTTTTTAAAACTTTAATACGTACATCTTTAGCTATTTCGATTTCAATATTATTGTCATTTTCACTTATTTTAGTCACAATACCATAAATGCCGCTATTTGTTAGAACTTCTTCGCCTTTTTTAACTTCACTTACTAATTTCTCTCTTTCTTTGCGTCGTGTTTCTTGTGGACGTAATAATAAGAAGTAAAATACAGCAAAAATTAAAACCATCGGTATTAAGCTTGTTAACCCCGATTGTAAAGAATTTGTTTCTACGGGCACTACCTCAGTTTCCTGTATTGCTATAGTGTCGTTATTATTTGCCTGATTATCTTGCGTATTTGCTGACATATGTAATTTCCTAATTGTTGCAATAGCCTTCCTGTATAACCTCTTTCTAAAAGTAATTTGTATACCGCAGATACTTCAAGATTTGGTACGTCAAATTTTAGGCTTCGCCTTTGCTCATGTAGTTTGCTACGCTCCGCAGGCTCACCACTTATTTGGCTTCCAACTTTTGAAGTATCTGCGGTATACATCAATCCGGTACTCGCATCTCACGTCCCTTTTTGTACGCTGCGGTGCTGCGTGCCGTGTTTCCTTAAAATTTCTCTTTATAAGATAGGTTATGCACCTAAGTCTAATAAAATAAAAATAGCTACCTAATAGCTTTAATGCAAGGGTAAAATAATAATATAAAATATATTTAAATGTATTTTATACTAATATAAGTTATTACAAAACCGATAAATGGCCATTTTTATGACAGTTATAAATACTACTAATGAACTAGATATTATACTTTCTAATGTTGCTAAGGAAATCGATAGACCAAAAGGATATATTATACGTAAAGCAATAGAAAGTTATATAGAAGAAAAAGCAGATTTATTAATTGCTTTGTCTCGTATAGAAAAAAGAGAAGAAGTAATCTCATTAGAAGATATTAAGAAAAAATATGGTTTGGAAGATTGAATTTATGATAAACTTACTGATGTCATTTGCAAAAGGGCGTTGTTGCTTAGCTCGAAAAACATGCTCTATGTCATTCCCGCCTACGCGGGAATGACATAAAACGAACAAAATCAGTGGAGCGGGTGAAGGGATTCGAACCCTCGACTTCAACCTTGGCAAGGTAGCGCTCTACCCCTGAGCTACACCCGCTTAAATAAAATAACGGCGTTTTAATGTAAAAAGTTTAAGGGGATCAAAATTAATTACATATAAAACGCCTTAGTGCTTTTTAATCTAAGCGGATCTGAATCTGAATATAAGTAATTATAAGATAAATTGCAAGTATTAAATTAGAAATTTATTGGCATTGCTAAATAAAGATAGATTTATTTAATAAATTAACGCCATTGCAAGGAAATTACAAAGTATATTGACTAAGCAATCTAGTTAAAAACTCTGTAAACTAGAATTTATTATTATTTTTTTAGATTGATATGCTCCTTTCAGTCGCTCAGCTCATTACGACACCTGTCTTGAGTTAGCAATGCTATAAAATCTAATTTTGTTAAATTGACTTTTATTTTTATATAAAACAGTATAGTTCTTTATTAATTTTAACTAATCTGTAAAAAAGTATGTGAAGTTACGCAAAAGAGCAAAAAAGTTTAGCCCGTAATCAAAAAGAAGCAATAGGACTATTTTTATCTATTGTTATATTTCTTGAGTATTTTGACCTAATGCTTTACGTGCATATAGCAATACTTTTAAATGATTTATTTTTTTCCTAAGTATGATCCTTTTGTTAATTCACTTCTTAATGCTTTTGCGTTTTGTTCTACTTTCGTTTTTAGACCGGTAGGGGCTATATAATATTTGGTTGGATTGGTGACAATATAGGCAGAAAAAGCAACTGTTATTATCACCACAGATATTATGGCAATTACTATTACAACAACTCTTGCTCCTTACTCAGCAATAGGTATAGCTGCTACTATTATGTAGAGTTACTCAAGGGATCTCATCAATGGGCGAGATTATAGGGGCTCAAATTTACTTAACCGAAATCACAAAACCTCCTACTCAATATTCAAGCGTGGCTATGATTGTCGCAGCATCTACTGTAGTAGGCGTTGCAGCACTCGGTATAGCATCTATAGTTACCAGCTATAGTTTTTAGTTGGCGTATAGCCTTTTGGATGGGAGAAGTTATTGCCGTGATTGGACTAACTGCACGAACTACTTTATAGGAAACTCCTGTATTTGCAAATGCAAAACACCAACTTCAAAACACAAATTGCAAACTTTTTTTTTCCAAGAGCTTATATCTTCCATAAAAGTTATTTCTTATTTTTTGTTAATAATAGTTGATTACAATTAAAGCAAAAGTTAAAATTGTAATAATAAACAATTTTTTAACTTTTAAATAGATTAATAGTTTTTGGTTACATTGTATTTAAACAACTATCATTTTACTTTATTAGCTGCTTTAACTTCCACTTCCTCGTGCAATTTATACTTTGCTATTTTTTTTGAAAATCTAGTAAAAATAACGGCAAAAGTAATAAATAATGCGGAAAAGAATTACAGTAGAATTCAGAAAGGTTCCGACAAGATAAATTTCAAGGCGAGCGAACTAGGCGTATATTAATATATGAGCAAAGGCGATAGTACAAAATTTGCTTGTATCAAGCTTTATGAATTATGCTGTATATGAAAGATTCTAAAAACTCGTATGAATCAGAAAATGTTATTCAGTGTCATACCATGGCTTGTTGACCACGATATAGCATTATTACGCGGATCGATTCCGCCCATATCATCCTAGTTCGCTTGACCGTAGGTTCCAAAAACAATAAACCAAGTAATTTATAATATTAATACGTAACTATGGCTAAAGCAAGATAAAACAGATATAAACTGTCATACCGGGACTTGTTCCCGGTATCCAGAAAACCTGAAAAAGTTTTGGATCCCGTGGTCAAGCCACGGGATGACAAATTAACAGCATACCATTTTTATTTAACCCTAGCTATATCAATCTCTTCTCGTTTTCTTCTTGTCAACGAATTAACGTAAACTTTATTAGACTTCTTCAGAAATAAGGATTTAGAGAGGAATTTGAAAGAGACACTTCACTTTGAACCGAAGCGTACATACTAGTATGTGAGAATGAGTGGTAAGGATCGACGTACAAATTACCTCTAGAAGTAGAATTTCCGAAGAGGTCTATTGTATGACACTGCACGTGTTTCCTGATTTACACAATAAAAAACTATAACTATAAAGAACCTGGGAATTTAGAAAAAGTACTAAAAAATGCTCAAATTTAGTATTTTTGTACTGGATTATTTCGTCAATTACTTTGTAATTTTCTAGCAATGGCATTAAATTATTAACTAATATATACTTAGTTAGAAATGCCATTTCACAAAGATACTGTTTTTCTTGATAGGTTTAACTATTGTAACATTTAAAACTGAAAAACTTGAGTTTAAGCTTCATTCATTGTTTGATATTTTCGTTGAAATACTAAAAACTTTTGATTGGTGGGCGATGACGGACTCGAACCGCCGACACTCTCGGTGTAAACGAGATACTCTACCAGCTGAGCTAATCGCCCATATTTTTTATTAATTAGTAAAATAACATCATTTATAATTCATAAGAAGTATATAAAATAATTTAGCAAAATTTTATTAGTTTTTGCTTTTAAATTACTATAGAGTGTTATTTACTTTCAAACTTTTTATTTGCCTTGATAATCTGCTGATTTTTCTTGAGGCGGTATTTAATTTAATTATATTTTTTTTCACACCTTGCATTATCTTAGACTGAGCAACAGATAAAGCTATGTTAGCATTTTCTTTATTACCAAGACTGATTTCATGTACAACTTTCTTTATAAAAGTTTTTATTGCACTAGATCGTTTTTTATTGATTAGAGTTCTTTTTACTGTTTGTCTAGCAGCTTTTTTTGCTGAAGAATGATTAGCCATTACCGAGTCCCTTATATTTTAATTTTTAATTTCTTCATTAGCATCTTGCTGTATATTTCCTTTAGCATTAATATCTCTATCTACAAATTCAATATATGCTATCGGTGCTAAATCACCATAACGGAATCCGGCTTTTATTATTCTAGTATAACCGCCAGGTCTATCTTTATATCTGGTACCTAAAATATTTATAAGCTTTTCTACTGCTGTTTTGTCTTTTATTTTTGATAAAACGCTTCTTCTTACCGTTAAATCAGCTTTTTTAGCTTTAGTAATTAGAGTTTCAATATAAGGTCTTAATTCCTTAGCTTTTGGTAAAGTAGTTTTAATTTGTTCATGGGTTACAAGTGCTACAACCATATTAGCGAGCATTGCTTGCCGATGACTACTTGTTACATTTAACTTTCTACCTTTAATTTTATGTCGCATTTTTTAGTCCTTAATTATAAGAATCTTCATAACGTTTAGATAATTCCTGAATATTTTCCGGTGGCCAATCCGGTACATCCATACCGAATCTTAAATTAAATTTTGCCAATATTTCTTTAATCTCATTTAAAGATTTTCTACCGAAATTTGGAGTTCTCAGCATATCGGATTCCGTTCTTTTTACTAGATCCCCTATATATATTATATTATCATTTTTCAAACAATTTGCAGATCTAACCGATAATTCCAATTCATCAACTCTCTTAAGTAAATAAGGTGAAAATGGTAAAGCATCAGTTTTAACTTGCTTATCTTCTTCCTGTTCTTCAAAAGAAATAAATAATTGTAATTGCTCCTGTAAAATACGTGCAGCTAAACCTACAGCCATTTCAGGTAATACATCACCGTTAGTTTCTACAAACATAATTAATTTATCATAATCGGTAACCTGACCTACCCTAGTATTTTCTACCCTATAAGTAACACTCTTTACTGGATTAAATAAAGCATCTATAGCTATTTCACCAATAGGTAAATTATCCTCATAACTATTTGTGCTCAGTACATATCCTTTACCAACCTTGCAAGTTAATTCCATTTCAAGCTGCTTGTCCTTAGCTAGATCACAAATTACATGATCCGGATTCAGTATTTCTACATCATGACCTGTTTCAATCATACCGGCCGTTACAACACAAGGTCCTGTTGCTTTTAATTTCATGATACGTTTTTCTGCAACATGCATTTTTACTTCAATACCTTTAATGTTTAAAATCATTTCCGATACATCTTCTTTTACACCGGGTATAGAAGAAAATTCATGTTCTATAGCAGGGATCTTTATAGAAGTGATAGCTGCTCCTTGTAAAGAAGAAAGTAATACTCTTCTCATAGCATTACCGAGTGTTAAACCAAAACCTCTTTCTAAAGGTTCAACTACAATTTTAGCTTTATTATTGGTTTCTGGAAAATTTTCATACGCGACTTTATTCGGCTTGATTAAAGTATTCCAATTTTTACTTAACGATAACATTTAATACCTATGATTCTCTTATACTCTTCTTCTTTTTGGCGGTCTTACTCCATTATGAGCAATTGACGATACATCTAAAATTGATGTAACCACAAAATTTTGTCCGAATAAAGCTCTCATTGCTGATTCACGCTGAGCCCCCGGTCCTCCAATCCTAATAGAAATAGTTTTTAGACCATATTCTTTTGCTTTTTCCGATGCTCTATCAATTGTTACTTGAGCTGCATAAGGTGTTGCTTTTCTTGCCCCTTTAAACCCATTACCTCCTGCCGATGCAGAAGAAATAGTATTACCTTGGATATCAGTAAATGTTACTATAGTATTATTAAATGATGCTCGGATATGCACAACACCAAGAGTGATAGTTTTTTTCTTTTTCTTAACTTTAACCGTCTGATTCATTATTTATACTCTATACTTAAACTATTATTTTACAGCTTTTTTCTTTCCGGCTATCGCAATAGCTTTACCTTTTCTAGTTCGAGCATTAGAATGCGTATTCTGTCCTCTCACCGGCAACTTACGTATATGTCTAAGTCCTTGATAACATCTTATATCTTTCTTTTTCTTAATATTAAGCGTAACTTCTCGTCTTAAATCACCCTCAACTTTATACTCACTTTCAATAATATTACGTAAGCTTATTAACTCTTGATCTGTCAGTTCTTTCACTTTTTTATCTTTCGATATTTTTGCTTTATTACAAATCTCTGCTGCCATAGTAGGCCCAAGACCGTAAATGTAAGTTAAACTCACAACTAAACGTTTATTATCAGGAATATTAACACTTGCAATTCTTGCCACAAATAATCTCCAAAATTTTACTGGTAACTAAAAAATAATATAAAAATCTTTGATAAAGTCAATTTATTTTTAGTATTTTCTGTATATCAATTTCTATTTCGTGTTCATTTTTACTTCCATGAACTATATAAAAATTACCACTATTTTTATAATAATCTATTAACGGATATGTTTCTGTTTTATATACTTCAATTCTTTTTTTTATTACTTCTTCATTATCGTCTTTTCTATAATCAAATGTACTTGAACCACAAACATCACATACATTATCAGTTTTAGGCTGCAAGAAGTAACTATTATATATTTTACCGCAATTTTTACAACTATATCTTCCTAAAATTCTTTTAATTAATAATTCATCTGAAACATCAAAATATATTATTTTAATTTTTTCTTTAATAAATGATTCAAAAAATTTTGCTTGCTCTAAATTACGCGGATATCCATCTAATATGTAGCCGTTTTTATATTCAGAGGATAATAAAAAATTTTTGATTACTTGATTCACTATTTCATTAGGGATAAGCTCCCCTTGCTTCACATAATTATTAATTAACTCTGCTTCACTAGTGGATGTTTTAATAATTGTTCTAAATATATCACCGATTGCTATATGTGGTAAATCAATTTTTTTAGCTATCTTTTTTCCTTGTGTGCCCTTTCCCGCTCCTGGAGGACCTAAAAAAATTACTATCACTATTTAAGCTCATTTTGAATTTTTTAATTTTACTTTCTTCATTAAACCTTCATACTTACTACTAAATAAGTAAGTTTGAATCTGAGTCATAGTATCAAGTACCACGTTCACTACAATTAAAAAACTCGTACCTCCTAAAGAAAGAGAGATTACATATTTATTCATTAATAGCTCCGGAATTACACATATTACACTTAAATATATCCCACCTATAACCGTAAGCCTTGTAAGTATATAATCAAAATAATCAGACGTATTTTTTCCTGGTCTTTTACCTGGAATATAAGCACCGTATTTTCTTAAATTATTAGCAGTTTCTTCAGAATTAAATACTATTGCAGTATAAAAAAAACTAAAAAACATAATTAATGCTACATATAATAAAATATATACAGGTTTTCCATGCCCTAAGTAATAAGTAAGCATGCCCATAGTTTCTGAATTACTATTAGAAAAATTAGCAAGCGTAGCAGGAAATAGTAAAATTGAACTAGCAAATATTGGGGGTATTACACCAGAAGTATTTAACTTGAGAGGCATATGGGTTGCTTCGCCTCCATAAATTTTATTTCCTACTTGTCTTTTAGGATACTGCACCAATAATTTTCTTTGGGCTTTTTCAAAAAATATAATTATAGCTATTAATACAACTACTCCAATACAAACAGCTATCGCTATTAAAGGCGATAATGCTCCTTTTCTTGATAATTCAAACACACTAATAATAGCACTAGGTACTCCCGAAATTATACCTATAAATATAATTAAAGACGTACCATTACCTATTCCGCGTTGTGTAATTTGTTCTCCTAACCACATTAATAGCATCGTGCCTACAACTAAAGTAATTACGGTTGTAACTCTAAAGAAAAAACCCGCTAAAATTACTACAGGACCGGTATTGGTTACAATCGACTCTAAACTTATAGCAACTCCATAAGCCTGAAAAGAAGCCAACAGAACCGTTAAATATCTCGATAGCTGATTTACTTTTCTTTTGCCGACTTCCCCTTCTTTTTTTAAATTTTCCAAAGGTTTATATGCAACTGACATTAATTGGATAATAATTGAGGCGGTAATATACGGCATAATTGCTAAAGCAAAAATGGACATTCTACCTAGCGATCCTCCGGATAGCATATTAAACATTCCGAGTATTCCGGATTGATTCTTTGCAGCCACACTACTTAAAGCAATTGAATCTATACCAGGTATAGGTATAAAAGACCCAAATCTACATACTATAAGAATGAGAATAGTAAAAACAATACGACTAACTAAATCATTACCGGATTTTTTAGAAAAATTCTGCCCCATATACTATAATAATTTTCCACCTACTTTCTCGATTAAATCCTTAGCTTTAGAAGAATAGGCATCTAATTTTAATGATAGAGGAGCAGCAAAATCATCACTACAAATAGATAATAATTTCACTAATTTCTTATTATTTTTATTATTCACTACTCTGGCTTCTACCAATTTTTCTTTCGTAATAGTATCATTAGCACTTAAACGCCCATCGGCTAATGCTTCTTCAATATTATAAATATTTATTATATTGTATTTTTTAGTTGAAATACAATTAAAACCTCTTTTAGGTAGTCTTTTGATCATAGGTGTTTGACCACCTTCAAAACCTTTTATTGCAACGCCGGATCTAGATTTTTGACCTTTAATTCCTCTACCACCGGTTTTTCCTTTACCACTACCAATACCGCGTGCTATTCTTTTCTTATTTTTTTTAGCACCTATATTATTATATAATTCATTTAATTTCATTTAAAAACTCTAATTACATATTTTCTATTTTTAACAAATGCTTTACTTTTTTAACCATCCCTTTGATTGAATTAGTATTTGCAAGAATAACGCTCTTATTAATTTTGTTTAAACCAAGCCCAACTAATATCAATCTTTGATCATACTTACGACCTATAGCACTTTGAACTTGAGTAATTTTTATATTATTGATCTTATTATTCATAACTTCACCTTACTTACGCAACATTATTCATTAACTTGAATGTCAGCAGATTTTACAGATATTTCATTTACTTTTTTATCTCTTCTCATAGCAATAGATTTTGGTGATGCAAGTTTATTTAATGCATCAAATGTTGCAGAAATCATTGCGTAAACATTCGTTGAACCTATTGATTTAGCAACAATATCATGAACGCCTAAAGAGTCAAAAATTGCTCTCATAGATCCTCCGGCTATAACGCCTGTACCTGCTTTAGCTCTTCTTAAAATCACTTTAGCAGCTCCACTTTTACCGACAACGTCATGGTGAATAGTCCTATTTTGATATAACGGCACTTTCATCATTCTCTTTTTAGCGGCTTGTTTTGCCTTGCCTCGAGCTTCATTTACTTCTTTAGCTTTTCCGTGTCCCGCTCCGACTCTGCCGGCTTTATCACCGACCACTACATAAGCAGAAAAAGCAAAGCTTCTACCGCCTTTTACTACTTTTGTAACTCTATTTACATCAACTAAAACTTCACTTAAAGTCTCGTCATTTTTTTTAACTTTAGACATTACTACAACCTTATAACCTAAAATTTTATTTTCTCTCTAGCTGCATCAGCTAGAGCTTTTACAACACCGTGATACTTATATCCGCCTCTATCAAACACTACGTCTTTTATCCCTGCAGAATCAGCTTTTTTTGCTATTTCTTCGCCTACTTTTATAGCATTTTCAATATTACAATGAGATTTTTTTAATTTTTTTATTTTCTCATCTAAAGTTGAAGCAGCAGCAATCGTTATAGACTTAGAATCATCAATAATTTGTGCATATATATGTCTACCTGACTTAAATATTGATAATCTAACTCTATTAGATGTTTTAGATATTTTATGTCTTATTCTACTTCTTCTTTTTTCAAATTTTAGCTTAGCACTACGCATATTTAACTCTTAAATTTAATTTTTCTTACCTTCTTTACGCGGTATAAATTGATTTTCAAATTTAATTCCTTTTCCTTTATAAGGCTCAGGTGGTCTCTGTTTTATAATAATTGAAGCAAATTGTCCTAATTTTTCTTTATCTGTTCCCTCAAGAATAATAATGTTTTGCTTAGGCATCTCTATTTTAATACCTGAAGGTATTTCAATTTTTGTATTATGGCTTTTAGCAAGCATTAAATTTAAATATTTACCTTTTACCATCGCCCTGTAACCGACTCCGTTAATTTCGAGTTTAAGCTTAAAACCTTCTTTAACGCCGGTAACCATATTTGATATTATGCTTCTTGCAGTACCCCACATAGCACGTGCATTTTTATTGGCGGCTAAAGGTTTTACTAAAAGCTTATTTTCTGCCAATGAAATTGCTATATTACCTTTAAAAGTTTTTGATAATTCGCCTTTAGGTCCGGATATTTTTACTTCTAAATCATTTAAATCAATTTTTACACCTTCAGGTATAGTAATTGGCAATTTTCCAACACGTGACATTTTTTTACCTTAAAATACTTTACAAATTACTTCGCCGCCGACATTTTTAATATGAGCTTCTCTATCAGACATAACACCGTAAGGAGTAGAAAGAATATATATACCCATATTATTATAATATCCTTTCAAATCTTTAATAGCAGAATATACTCTTTTTCCAGGCTTTGATACTCTATGAATTTCGCATATAGAAGCATCGCCATTAACAGAGTATTTTAAAGCTACCTCAGTATAACTAATATTATTTTTTTGAGTCGTTATATAATCTTTTATATAACCTTCTTTTTGCAAAACATCTAAAATTGAAGTTTTAATTTTAGAACTAGGGAAAGAAACATTTATCAATTTGCTTTTATAAGCATTTCTAATTCTAGTTAACATATCTGCTACATTATCCGTCATTGACATATGATTTACCTATCGACTTTTTACCAACTTGACTTAACTACACCGGGAACTAAGCCTCTGCCTATTAATTCTCTAAGCTTATTCCTCGATATACCAAACTTTCTTGTAACACCTCTTGGCCTACCTGTAAGCTCACATCTATTTCTTATTCTAGTAGATGATGAATTTCTAGGTAATTGTGCAAGTGACATTACCAAAGCAAAACGCTCTTCTAATGAAATATTTTTATCATAAATTTTACTTTTTAGTGCTAAACGTTTATTATGTAAACTTTGTGATTTTTTTTTCCTACTTTCGTTCTTTTTTATAGAACTTACTTTTGCCATTATATATATCCTAAAAATTAATTATAAAAAGGTAAATTAAACCCTAATAACAAAAATTTACTTTCTTGATCTGTTTTAGCAGATGTAACGATTGTAATATCCATACCTCTTATTGTATCGATTTTATCGTAATTAATTTCAGGAAAAACTATCTGCTCTTTTAATCCAAAAGTAAAATTCCCTTTACCATCAAAACTTTTATAAGAAAAACCGCGAAATTCCTTAACACGGGGTAATGCAACAATTACTAACCTCTCTAAAAAATCATACATTCTATCTTTACGTAATGTAACCTTGCAACCTATTTTCATATTTTCGCGTAACTTAAAAGTTGCAATAGATTTTCTTGCTAACGTTACAACCGGCTTCTGACCGGAAATCAAAGTAAGATCATTTACTGCATTATTAATTACTTTGGAATCGGCTGTTGCTTCCCCTACTCCCATATTTATAACAATTTTCTTAATTTGCGGTATTTCGTGTTTATTTTTATAAGAAAAATTTTTTTGTAAGTTTTCAATAATTTTTTGCTGATATAATTCTTTAAATCTTAACATTATTTACCTTCCTTACCAATAATTTCCCCTGATTTCTTTGCTACTCTAACCTTAGAACCGTCTTCTAAGAATTTAAAAGCTACCTTGGTAGGGTTACCGGTTTTTGGATCGATGTGTGCAATATTTGAGATATGTATAGGTAATTCTTTAGTTATTATCCCGCCTTCACTCATTTGATTAGCTTTAGTATGCTTTTTTACTAAATTTACTCCAGAAACAATTACTTTACTGTCCTCCGGGAAAACTTTTAATATTTTACCTTTTTTTCCTTTGTGCTTTCCGGTAATAACAACAACTTCATCACCTTTTTTTACTTTTAATTTAATCATTTATAACACTTCCTCTGCAAGCGACATTATTCTAACATATTTTTTCGCTCTAAGTTCTCTTGTAACAGGACCAAAAACTCTAGTACCGATAGGTTCATCTTGTTTATTCAAAAGCACTAATGAGTTTTTATCAAATTTTATTGTACTACCGTCAGGTCTTACTACTCCAGTCTTTGTACGAACAATCACACCTTTATAAACATCACCCTTTTTAACCTTACCACCGGGTATAGCGTCTTTAACAGATACAACTATAACATCACCCAGCTTTGCCACCATATGGTGAGAGCCACCTAAAACTTTAATACACATAACTTTTTTAGCACCGGAATTATCTGCAACTTCCAAGATGCTCTGCATTTGAATCATAAACTACTTCCAATTTTTTATACACGAGCAATAAAATAAACAATCTACCTTATAAAGTCAAAGATTAAAAAACTTTATTCCCCATTTACCACTACCCATGTTTTGGTTTTTGAGATAGGCCGACTTTCAATTATACTAACTTTATCTCCTTCTTGATATTTATTTTCTGAATCATGAGCAGCATATTTTTTAGATACTTTCACAAATTTTTTATAAATAGGATGCTTAAACTTTCTTTCTACTTTTACTGTAACCGTCTTATCAGCTTTTGAACTTATAACCACGCCTTGTAACACTCTTTTCGGCATTTTAATATTCCTCACTATTAGCTCTTTTTGTTAATTCAGTTTTAATACGTGCTATAGACTTTTTGACTAACGAAAACCTACTAGTATTTTTTAAATCACCTAAAGCTTGTTGAAATCTTAAATTAAACAATTCTTTTTTTAAAAGATTAAGGTTTTTATAAAGCTCTTCTATTGTTTCAGTAGATAACTTACTTCTTAATAATTTTAAATCATTCATAACGTCTCACTATCCTTGTTCTAACAGGTAATTTTACACTTACAAGCTCCAAAGCTCTAAGTGCAACATTTTCTTCTACCCCTTCAATTTCAAACATAATTCTTCCAGGCGAAACTCTAACTGCAAAAAATTCAGGAGAACCTTTACCTTTACCCATTCTTACTTCGGCAGGCTTTTTAGAAACGGGAACATCCGGAAAAATGCGAATCCATAATCTTCCTTGCCTTTTCATACATCTAGTAGCAGCTTTTCTTCCTGCTTCTATTTGTCTTGCAGTAACACGCCAACCATCTATAGATTTTAGACCAAATGATCCAAAAGCAAGCGTCGTACCTGCTTTTGCTTTTGAAGCAACCCTACCCTTATGAGCTTTTCTAAATTTTTGTTTTTTCGGAGCTAACATTTTAATACTTAAAATTAATTATATCTTTTATTTTCTGTATATTCACCTTTATAAATCCACACTTTAACCCCTATAACTCCATAAGTAGTTATAACCTCAGCTGTTGAATAATCAATATCAGCTCTTAAAGTATGTAACGGCATTCTTCCTTCTATATACCATTCGGTTCTAGCAATTTCAGCACCTCCAAGTCGTCCTGAACAACTAACCCTGATACCTTGTCCACCTTGTTTAAATGAAGCCTGAATTGCTGTTTTCATGGCTTTTCTAAAAGAAACTCTTTTTTCAAGCTGTAGTGCTATAGTTTGAGCTACTATAGCAGCATCTATATTAAATTTTCTAACTTCGTGAATATTTATATAAACTTCTTTTAAAGAAGTCATTTTCTCGATAGCTTTTTTTAGCTTATCAATTTCACTACCGTTTCTACCGATAATGATATTTGGTTTTTTGGCATTAATATTAATTATAATACTTTTATTAGAAGGACGTTCAATTAAAACTCTGCTAATTTGAGCTTGATTAAACCCCTTATTTATTAAATCCCTAATTTTTAAATCTTGTATAAAAAGAGTTTTATAATGTTTTTCTGCATATAATACGGAATCCCAACCTTTAATTAAAGTCGGTCCAACTCTAAAACCATGTGCACAAACTTTCTGCCCCATTTTAATTATCCTCTTTTTCTGTAACAGTTATATAAAGATTACTAAAAAACTTATTTATTCTAGTTGCTCTTCCTTTTGCTCTTGGCATAACTCTTTTCATTACTAAAGCCTTACCTACAGTCGCTTTAGTAATAACCAATCTATCTATATCTAGACCTAAATTATTTTCAGCATTTGCAACAGCAGAGTGTAAACAATCTTTTACAACTTTTGCAATTCTTTTAGGAGAAAAAGTTAATTGTACCAATGCTTCAGATACTTTCATATTTCTATAAAGGCTGCAACTAAATTGAGCTTCCTTGAACTTACTCTAATAGATTTAGCTTGTGCCGTAGCAAAATTTTTATTTTCCTGTACCATATAAATCTTTATTTTCTTTTGACTTTTTTATCTGCTCCATGACCGTGAAATGTTCTAGTAGGAGCAAACTCACCTAATTTTCTTCCAACCATTTCTTCATTTACAGAAACCGGAATAAATTTATTTCCATTATGAACAGAAAAGGTAAACCCTACAAAAATAGGTAAAATCGTTGATCTTCTAGACCAAGTTTTAATCATTTCAGATTTACCTGATTCCATTAATTTTTGAACTTTCTTTATTAAATAACCGTCTACAAAAGGCCCTTTCCATATTGAACGTGCCATACTAATACCTAATTAATTTAAAATCTATTTTCTTTTCTTTACGATAAATTTTGAAGTACGTTTATTTTTACGTGTCTTCTTACCCTTTGTTGGAAATCCCCAAGGAGTAACAGGATGGCGACCTCCTGAAGTTTTACCTTCACCACCGCCATGAGGGTGATCTACAGGATTCATTGCTACACCTCTAACATGCGGTCTCCAACCTAGCCATCTATTTCTACCTGCTTTGCCTAAATTAATATTTTTTTGATCCGGGTTAGATATACTACCTATAGTAGCTTTACAATCTAAAGGTACTAACCTAAATTCACCTGATCTTAATTTAATCTGAGCATATCCTGAATCTTTACCCACTAGATCTACTGAAGTACCTGCAGACCTTGCAATTTGACCGCCCTTACCAACTTTCATTTCAACATTATGTAAAGTAGTACCGATAGGAATGCATTTTAAAGGTAAACAATTCCCTATTTTTATATCAGCATCTTGACTTGATATTACTCTATCACCTACAGATAATTTTTGCGGTGCTAGAATATAAGAATATTCCCCATCTTCATATTTTATTAAAGCAATAAAAGCAGTTCTATTAGGGTCATACTCTATTCTTTCAACAATAGCAGAAATATCGATTTTATTTCTTTTAAAATCAATAATACGATATAATTTTTTGTGTCCTCCACCTCTGTGCCAAGAAGTAATTCTACCTTGATTATTTCGCCCACCGGTTTTAGATATACCTTTGGTTAAAGATTTTAAAGGTCTGCCTTTCCATAAACTAGTTTTATCAACTTGAACTAATTCTCTAAGAGAAGGAGTAATTGGATTAAAGTTTTTTAAAGCCATTTATTTAATTCCTCCGGCAAAATCGATATTATGGTCTTTTTCTAATGTAACAATAGCTTTCTTTCTATTGATTTGAGTCCCTATAATGCCTTTAAATCTTTTCTTCTTACCTTTAACGTTTAAAATATTCACTTTTTTTACTTTTACTTTAAATATTTCTTCTATAGCCTTTTTAAGGGTAAGTTTTTCAGCAAATTTATCTACATAAAAGGCGTATTTATTTTGTTCCGAAAGGGTTGTAGTTTTTTCTGTAATAATAGGTTTTCTAATTAAATCGTAGTATTTATAAGAACTCATCTTAACCTCTCTTCTAAAACGCTCACTGCTTCTTGTGATAATAGGACATATTCATGTCGTATTATATCATAAACATTGGCTCCTATTTGTGGAACAATCACAGTATTATAAATATTTTTTGCAGCTAAAGAAAAATTAACATCTACTTCATTTCCGTCTATTACAAAGAAACTTTTCCCTTGAAATTTGTTTAATATATTTACAAGAGCAGAAGTTTTAGGCTTATCTAACTTTAAAGAATCTATTACTAATAATTTTCCTTCAGCACATTTCTCGGATAAAGCATGAATTAAACCAAGTTTTCGTACTTTTTTAGGTAATTTCGTTGCATGACTACGTACTCTAGGTCCATGAGCTACACCACCACCACGCATCTGTACCGATCTAAGGGAGCCTTGTCTTGCATTACCTGTACCTTTTTGCTTAAAAGGTTTTTTTGTGGTTCCTAATACTTCTGATACTGTTTTAGTTTTGTGGTTACCAGACATTGCCTTAGCTCTCTGCCAATCAATAACCTGCTTTATTATATCATCTCTGATAAATTCAACAGCAAATATATCTTCATTTAAGCTAATCTCACCAACTTCTTCATTAGCAAGACTTAATATTTTAGTTTTCATCTTTAATTTAACCTTATACAGTCTTATATAAAACTTTTATATAAATAATATTGCATGGCGTTTTGTTAATTTGATAATCTTTAACCTCAACAAACATGTCTAAATATCTATTATACAGTTATTGAAATCTTTTTTATTGCATCTTTTACTGAAAGATACGAATTTTTGTGACCGGGTATACTACCCTGAATCATAATAAGCTTACGCTCTTTATCAACGGCAAATATTTTCAAATTTTGAATAGTAACTTGGTTACATCCCATATGACCAGCCATTTTTTTGCCTTTGAAAACCTTTCCTGGATCTTGTCTTTGTCCTGTAGAACCATGCGAACGATGGGATATCGAAACACCGTGAGAAGCTTCAAGACCTCTAAAATTATGTCTTTTCATACTACCGGCAAATCCTTTACCTATAGTAGTTGCCGTTATATCCACAAATTGTCCTGCCGTAAAATGGTCTACTTCTAGACTTGCTGCTATATCAATAAAATTCTCTTCAGAAATTCTAAATTCTTTTAATTTAGTTTTAGGAGATATTTTAGCATTAGCAAAAACTTGTCTCATAGGTTTGGTTACTCTAGATATTTTTTTATCTTTTATACCTATAACCAAAGCATTATATCCATGTTTTTCTAGAGTTTTATGTCCTACTACTTGACAATCATCAACTTTTACTAATGTTAAAGAAATTCTTTCGCCTTTATCATTAAAAACACTAGTCATCCCAATTTTTTGAGCAATTATACCGGTTCTCATTTATTCCCCACTCTCTAATTCAATCACTACATCAACACCTGCTGCTAAATCAACTTTACTTAAAGCATCGACAACCGCTGGATTCGGATCACCTATAACTAATAATCTTTTATGCTTTCTAATTTCAAATTGCTCTCTTGACTTCTTATGTACATGAGGAGACCTATTTACGGTAAATCTTCCAATTTTTTTAGGTAAAGGAATAGGACCATTAATGTTAGCAAACGTTCTTTTAACAGCACTAACTATCTCTTTTGTAGCTTGATCAAGACTACGGTGATCAAATGATTTTAAACGAATTTTGATTTTATTTTTCATTCAGTAAACCTAATATTTAAACAGCAAGATGTTTTTTTAGACATCTTTCCAAACTTTACTTCTAGAGGTAACTTGTACGTCGATCCGGCACTCGAATCCTCACGTCCGTTATATACGCTGCGGTTCTGCGTTCCGTACCTCCTTCAAATTCTTCTCTATAAGCCAGTTCGGGAAAATGTCTATTACCTCTTAAAATATAAATACCTATTATTAAAAAATAATAGGTATTTATAAAATCAATTAATTATTTATTTTAGTTACTACGCCGGCACCCACTGTTCTACCAC
The DNA here is from genome assembly GCF_000965185.1 of Rickettsia argasii T170-B. NCBI lineage: Bacteria > Pseudomonadati > Pseudomonadota > Alphaproteobacteria > Rickettsiales > Rickettsiaceae > Rickettsia > Rickettsia argasii. Next base: position 150,672 of record NZ_LAOQ01000002.1, on the reverse strand, counting down.
CTTCACGTATAGAGAATTTCAACCCTTCCTGCATCGCAATCGGTTTAATTAATTCCACTGTAAAAGTAGCATTATCTCCAGGCATAACCATCTGCTTATCAGCAGGCAATTTTATTGTACCGGTAACATCTGTTGTTCTAAAATAGAACTGCGGACGATAGTCATTAGTAAATGGGGTATGACGTCCACCTTCTTCTTTACTAAGCACATATACTTCAGCTTCAAACTTATCATGCGGTTTTATGCTACCAGGTTTTGCGAGAACTTGTCCTCTTTCAACTTCTTCTCTTTTTGTACCGCGTAGTAATATACCGACATTATCTCCAGCTTGTCCTTCATCAAGTAATTTTCTGAACATTTCTACACCGGTACAGGTAGTTTTTTGCGTATCTTTTAGACCGACTATTTCAATTTCTTCACCTACCTTAATTATTCCTGACTCTACTCTACCAGTTACAACAGTACCTCGTCCTGAAATAGAGAATACATCTTCTATCGGCATTAAGAAAGGTTTATCCGTAGCTCTTACAGGCTGCGGTATATAGCTATCTACTGCATCCATTAGCTCATTAATAGCTTTTTCACCTTCAGGCTTTCCTTCTAAAGCTTGAAGTGCAGAACCTTTAATAATAGGTATTTCATCACCCGGGAAACCATATTTTGATAATAATTCCCTTACTTCCATCTCTACTAGTTCTAATAGATCAGGATCATCCACCATATCTATTTTATTTAAGAATACTACCATAGCAGGCACACCTACCTGTTTTGCTAGTAATATATGCTCTCTAGTTTGCGGCATAGGACCATCAGCAGCAGAAACTACTAATATTGCACCGTCCATCTGAGCGGCACCGGTTATCATGTTCTTTACATAGTCAGCGTGTCCCGGACAATCTACGTGTGCATAGTGTCTATTTTTAGTCTCATATTCTACGTGTGCAGTGGAAATAGTTATACCTCTTTCTTTTTCTTCAGGAGCAGCATCAATTTGATCATACGCTGTAGCTTGTGCTCCACCTGTCTTAGCAAGTACTATAGTTATTGCTGCCGTTAAGGAAGTTTTACCGTGATCTACGTGACCGATCGTACCTATATTAACGTGCGGTTTAGTTCGTTCAAATTTTGCTTTTGCCATATTATTACTCTCTACAATTTTTTAGGTTTAATACAAGTTATTTTTTTATAAGTGCATTTTTTTTGCTAAATTTATTTGTTACCACTATCTCTGGAGCGGGTGATGGGAATCGAACCCACACAACCAGCTTGGAAGGCTGGAACTCTACCATTGAGCTACACCCGCATTGTGGCACTATTAATAAAATAATTTCAAAGTTATTTTGTTAACAGTGCTATATCAATTTTATTCAGATTTATAAAACAATTATGTTTTATTTTTAAATAAAATGATATGCTTCCCTGAACCATTTAAGTGGTGGAGGGAGAAGGATTCGAACCTTCGAACGCTTACGCGGGCAGATTTACAGTCTGCTGCCATTGACCACTCGGCCACCCCTCCTAAAGAACTTTACTGTATTAAATAGACTAATTCACTGTAAAATACAATATATAATTAGTATTAGGACTTAATAAAACTTCTTGCCGAATCATCAAATAAACAAATAGCAGCTTGCACATTTATTTAGTTGTAACTTTCTATAATAAATTGTAGTTTCTGTCAAGAACAAATTACTGACGGTTTTCAATAAGATGCAAAATAAAAAACTTGATTCTAAACATTGTTATTATATGTATGGGAAACATCCTGTATTTTCTGCTCTAAATAATCCAAAACGTCAAATTGACAATATTTTATGCACTAGGGAAATTTTTGATACAAACAAAAAATTAATAGGTACTAGATCTTATGAAATTGTTAATAACGATATTTTATCCAAATTACTGGAAAACCAAACACATCAAGGAATAGCTGCAAAAATTAGACCAATTTTTTCTTACAATTTAGAGGACATAGATATAACAAATCCAAAATGTAAAATTGCGATTCTTGATCAAATAACAGACACACAAAATATTGGAGCAATTATTCGTAGTGCCGCTGCTTTTGATATAAATGCTATAATATTACCTCAAGATAATTCTCCAAATGAAAGCGGTGGCATTGCTAAAGCGGCTTGCGGTACTTTAGAATTAATACCTATAATTAAAGTTACTAACTTACGCTCATGTATGAATTATCTTAAAAAACACGGCTTTTGGATTATAGGTCTCACAGGTTCTGCAAATGACTACTTTACCGATAAATTAATTTCCGATAAAATAGTATTGGTATTTGGCTCAGAAGATAAAGGCATACGAAGATTAGTTGCAGAAACATGTGATTATTTAGCCAAAATCCCTATTTCTCAGAGAGTAGAAAGTCTTAATGTATCAAATGCCGCTTCTATAATTTTTCATTCATTACATAAATAATATTTTTAATAAATCAAATATTGTTTTTTATTTACTTCGATATAAATATTTAGTCTACTAAAATTAAAGTCATAAACTTTTATTATATCAATTAATCTGAGAGAAAAGTCATGAAAAGGGGACCAAATGAACAAATTATCGAGAGTTTTGAAAAACAATTAGACATATTTATAAATGCACTTACAGAAAAAGAGATAACAACAGCTATATTAAACAATTTTTTTGATAAAGTGATCAATAACCTCAAGAATGAAAGATTAATTAATGATACTATATTTGATATATATCAAGGTAAAGCAGTAATTACTAAACCTATATATTCCGATTATATAGCATCTTCCGAACCTAAATATAACGAACATTGGCAAAAATTTTATAGTTTTAATCGTAATCTTATGATAGAAAGCACATTAATATTTATTGCTAAGAATCTAAAAAAAGCTTCTTTAACAGACAAATTATATTATAGCTTTGCTAAATTAGCCCAGCAATTAGACTTAAATGCAGTAAGTGATCATTTTATGAAAAAAATAGATAATTATATAACATTTAACAATTTATGAAAAATTACAGAACCGAAAGTGATTCTTTTGGAGAAATTCAAATAGAAGAAAAATTTTATTGGGGTGCTCAAACTCAAAGATCTTTAGAAAATTTTAAAATAGGCAAGCAAAAAATGCCTGAAATTTTAATTCGTGCTCTTGCTATTTTAAAAAAATGTGCAGCACAGGTTAATCATGAGTTTGGTGATTTAGAAGCTAAAATCGCTATAAGTATAGATAAAGCCACGGATAGAATCTTAGAAGGCGAATTTGAGGATAATTTTCCTTTAGTAGTTTGGCAAACAGGTTCAGGAACGCAAACAAACATGAATATGAACGAGGTTATTGCCTCTATTGCCAACGAAGAATTAACAGGCAAAAAAGGCGGCAAATCTCCGGTACATCCTAACGATCATGTTAATAAAGGACAATCATCCAACGACTCTTTTCCAACCGCTATGCATATAGCAACCGTACTTGCAACTAAACAGCAACTGATACCAGCTTTGAATAATATACTTACCTCTTTGCAGGATAAGTCAAAAGATTGGGACAAAATCATAAAAATAGGACGTACCCACTTGCAGGATGCAACTCCTTTAACTCTTAAACAGGAATTCTCCGGATATATTACACAAATAGAGTATGCTTTAGAACGCATAGAAAATGCACTACAAAAAGTTTATCTACTGGCCCAAGGAGGCACGGCAGTCGGTACAGGTATTAACTCAAAAATAGGCTTTGATATAAAATTTGCCGAGAAAGTGGCAGAGTTTACTAAACAACCCTTTAAGACGGCTCCTAATAAATTTGAAAGTCTAGCTGCTCACGACGCACTAGTAGAATTTTCAGGAACTCTTAATACTACAGCAGTTAGCTTAATGAAAATAGCAAATGATATAAGACTGCTCGGCTCCGGTCCAAGATGCGGTCTTGGTGAGCTACATTTACCTGAAAATGAACCTGGTTCTTCTATTATGCCCGGTAAAGTAAACCCTACACAAGTCGAAGCTTTAACAATGGTGTGCAGTCAGGTGATGGGAAATCATGTCACGGTTACTATTGCCGGCTCAAACGGACATCTTGAACTTAACGTATTTAAACCCGTAATAATATACAATATCCTACAATCTATAGAGCTGTTATCCGATAGCGTAAATAGCTTTGTTACTCACTGTGTTAAAGGATTAGAACCCAATATAGCACGCATTAATGATTTACGTGATAAATCTCTAATGCTTATTACAGCTCTTAATCCGCATATAGGCTATGATAATGCCGCAAAAATTGCTAAAGAAGCACATAAGCATGGGATCACTTTAAAAGAAGCAGCTAAAAAACTCAATCTTCTATCGGAAGCAGAATTTGATCAAATATTAGTACCTGAAAAAATGGTTGGTCAATCTTAGGTTTTATATAAAGATATTAATTTAAACTATTAATATCACTGTATAACTGTATAAAATCTTATAAATAGGATAATATTAAATTAGTCTATTTATTATATTACCTATGTGAAACAAAATTTATCTAATCAAATTAACCTACTCGAAGCAAAAACTCATTTTTCTGATCTAATACAGCGTGTACAAGACGGAGAGCAAATTACCATTTGTAAGCATAATACGCCGATTGCAAAAATTATAACTCAAAAATCTAAAATGGATAATATAGTAGAGCAAATAAGAGAATTCCGCAAAGGCAAAACATTAGCTCCTTATACTATTAAAGAGCTTAGAGATGAAGGTAGAAAATGGTAAATTCTCAACCGTTTATAGCCGATTGCTCCATAACTGTCTCATGGTTCTTTTATGATGAACATGATAAATATTCAGATTTTACATTAGCTTATTGTTATAAGTTTAGAGTGATAGTACCGCCTCTTTGGAGACTTGAAGTAACTAATGTAATATTAATAGCAGAAAACGTGCTAGAATAAAATCAGTAGAGGTTATTAAAATTATAGATTTTTTAAACTCTCTCCCCCTTAATATATCAAATTTAAATTTTTCCATACATGAAATTAAACTGCAAGAGCCAACAATCTTACTGCATATGATACAACTTATTTATTAACTGACATGCATGAAGGACTGCCTATGTCCACTAACGATAAAGCATTAATCAAAGCATGTCATAATAACGGCATTCCGCTATTATATAGTGAATTAGCTTGAATTATGGACAATTTCTATATCATCTTTTAATTTTTTAAGAACATATCTCATACCGTAAATGGATTAGTATTAACGGTATTCGCTATGCCCTTAAAAAAATAAAATATTTCTTATAAATCATCCCTAATTCAAGCTAATTCACTATAAAAGACAATAATCCATATTTTTCATAAAAAGTTTATGGAAATTTCTAAATCTTTTATTATACTTAAACATTAATTATATAAAATAAAAGAGTATCATGGTTTTAAATATCAAAGCTCCTGAAAATATAGTATTAAAGCCGACCATTACAGTTTTCGGCGTTGGGGGTGCAGGTAGTAATGCAGTAAATAATATGATTAGTGCTAATCTGCAAGGTGCTAATTTTGTAGTAGCTAATACTGATGCACAATCGCTTGAACATTCTTTATGCACTAACAAAATACAACTCGGTGTTTCTACGACTAGAGGTCTTGGGGCAGGAGCTTCTCCTGAGGTTGGAGCACTTGCTGCTCAAGAATCAGAAAGCGAAATTCGTAGTTACCTAGAAAATAGCAATATGGTATTTATTACGGCAGGTATGGGCGGTGGTACAGGTACCGGTTCTGCACCGGTTATTGCACGCATTGCTAAAGAACTAGGCATCCTTACGGTTGGGGTAGTAACTAAACCTTTCTATTTTGAAGGCGGTCATCGTATGAAAACTGCCGATAAAGGACTTATTGAATTACAGCAATTCGTTGATACTCTAATTGTAATACCGAACCAAAATCTATTCCGTATTGCTAATGAACAAACGACGTTTGCCGATGCTTTCAAAATGGCAGATGACGTATTACATGCAGGCGTTAGAGGAGTAACGGATTTAATGATTATGCCGGGACTTATTAATCTTGATTTTGCCGATATTAAAGCAGTAATGAGCGAAATGGGTAAAGCAATGATGGGTACAGGTGAAGCTAGTGGCGAAGATAGAGCTATTAAAGCGGCAGAATCTGCAATTTCAAATCCATTGCTAGATCATAGCTCAATGTGCGGTGCAAGAGGTGTATTAATCAATATTACCGGCGGTTCCGACATGACCTTATTTGAAGTTGACAACGCTGCTAATAGAATTAGAGAAGAAGTAGATAACTTTGATGCTAATATTATTTTCGGTTCAACATTTAATCCGGAATTAAAAGGAATGATCAGAGTATCAGTTGTTGCTACCGGTATTGATGCCGATAAAGTACCGACATATAAACCCGCAATAGCTGAAACTACCAATATAGTTCCTGAGGAAACTTATAATAAAGCTATAGCACAACCTACACAAATAGAAGAAATGCCTGATTTTAACAGCTACAGTACCGAAAATATTGAAATTACCGACTCTCCAATAAATCAAAATTTTATCGGAAATGAAAAAGAGCTAGGGTTACATGCCAATACTTTCAACAAATCTGAAGATGACTCACCCAAACCATCATTTTTAGGAAAAATATGGGGTTCTCTGCGTGCTTCAAATAATCAAACTTTAGAACGCAAAAACGTTGTTGTTAGTACTCTAGATCAAGATAATAAAGAGTCTGATATTCATGACATACCAGCTTTTTTAAGAAAGAAACGGGATTAGATTAGAAAATGAATATAATTTCAGAACAGCATAAAAAAAGAATTATTAGAAATAACTAAAAATTTTCCTGCAGATACTGCATCACTAATAAATTATGTAGATAAAACATTTAAATGTCACATTCATGATTTATCTTTATCGGATCAAAAAGATTTAAAGTTTTTTATAGCAAAAAGCTTTGCAAATCAAATTGATGTTTGTAAAACTAAAGAACATGCTCAAAATTTTTTACAAGAGTTACACGAGCTATGGGAAGATTTATTTGAAGAGATATTGGAAGATAAGCCTGTATATAGTTTAGACATTGACGGAGCAACATACTATGCCACATTAGATTTTACCGAATTGAATCAAAATAATATGCTAAATACAAGATTTAGCGAAACCTCCCTTGATTTTCATTTAATAGAAACGCTACCTAACTTTTCTAGTGACAAAATATAAGGCTGAACTAACCTTTACAGAATTAAAACAAAATCATTTTGCAAAAATATATTTGGAAAAACAACAATATAACTCTCAAAGTATTCTTATTTCAAATATACAAAATAATCACAATAATTACATATTATTTCCTAAGATTATAAACCTTGAAGAACAAGTTACCATAGATATATTAAATAATTTATTATTATTTAGGTGCTTATAATAAATGTAATTTTTTTGAATCCAATAACGGATCAGAAATATATTTTAGATTACCTAATAATGAAAGGCTTGCCATGAAAGTTTTTAGTTTAAATAATCAGCCTATATTAAAAGAAAATAAATTTGAAAATTCTATATTATTTTTAAGTACAAAAATAAACGAAAATGGTGATGTTGACTATAGTGAAGGCTTTAGTACTGATATAGCCAATGGTAAAATAAATTCTTCTTATATAACTCCTCTAAGCGAGATAATGGATTCTTAAAAAAATAATCATATGCCAAATAAAATTATACTATTTCTTATATCATGTTTTTTAAATACTGCTTTATTAGCTGATACCGATAAGCGGTTAAAAGATATTGCACCCTATCCTACACCACTTGAAAATCAAAAGCGTTATGTAATTCATTTACCTATAGAGTCCAATGAAGAAAAGCTAAAAGTAGAATTGCAAGCAACAAAAAATGCAATGCAAGATTGTAATCGTGTTTGGTTTGGTGGTAAGCTGGAAACAAAAACTTTAGAAGGATGGGGATATAATTATTATATAATCGCTCAAGTTAGCGATCACCCTGCTAATGATGGCATGCCCAAACGTAAAAGCAACCATACAACCGGTTAGTGTATTTTTAGGCGATGAAACATTTTTAAGATATAATAGCAAACTACCTATCGTAGTATATGCTCCAAAAGATGTTGAACTACATTACGTTATTTGGCATCAAAATGATACAATCAATTCTGCAAAGGAAGAATAGGACCATACTATTCTTCAAAAAAATTTAATATACTATATGACATTTATCGCGAGCAATCGTAGACTGCGTGGCAATCCAGAAAAAATAATCAAAAATTCTGTAAATCAGAATTTTTTACTAGATTGCCTCGTCGAAACTTGCAGTTTCTTCTTGCAATGACGAAGACTAACCTATACAACAAGGTCTGTAGTCTCTCACAGTTAGCATACTAAATTACTCAAAATCTTCCTCTACAGCTTCAACTTCTTGCACTTCCGGTACAAAATGTTTAAGCATGGACTCAATGCCGTTTTTTAAGGTGATGGTGGAACTAGGACATCCAAGGCATGCACCACGAAGTGCTAATTTAACTACACCGTTTTCAAAGCCTTTATATATTATGTCGCCGCCGTCTTGTGCAACAGATGGACGCACCCTAGTTTCAATAATCTCTACGATTTGCTTCTCTATTTCCGAAAGCCTATCAAGGTTATGATTTACATTATCTGCTTTGGTGTTTTCTTCAAATACAGGAAAACCTGAAACAAAATGATCCATAATAACCATTAAAATTTCAGGCTTTATAACTTGCCAATTACCTTCAGCTTGTTTAGTTACTGTTATAAAATCACTACCGAAAAATACCGATTTTACATTATTAATATGAAATAATGATGCTGCAAGTTTGCTTCTTCCTTTTACTTCAGCAAGCTCACTAAAAAATACCGGCTGATCACTACTTATTTCCTGCCCTGGGAAAAATGTTATTGCATCCGGATTTGGAGTATCTTCAGTTTGAATAAACATAATTAAAGCACACTAATAAATTTGTTGATTATTATAAATTGATAATACTACTTTTACAATATATTTGTATTTAGGCATTTTTGCATTGCGCTCAAAAGTATGTCATTCCTGCATCAGCAGGAACCCAATACTACCTATCCACATCATTGCGAGAAGGCATTTTTATGCCGACGAAGCAATCTCATGCAATTGAAGAGAGATTGCCACGTCGCTACTACGCTCCTCGCAAGGCATTGTTGCAGGGACCGGTAAAGCACTCGGTGTCAAGACACGGGATGACAGAGGTGAAATTGATCCACACAACAACGCCTCCTCGCAATGACAATTATAAATATTGTGCTAGATTCCCGCTTTTAGCTAGGAATAACATAAGGCGGCAAATATCTAATTAATATATAAGCCGGTATAAAACAAAATCCTGCTACAATAAAGAAATAAGTCCAGCCTAAATAAGTAGCTGCATAGCCTGAAATACTACCAAATAATATGGTACTAATATAAGCAATAGAAGTAATTAAAGCAATTTGGGTTATACAATATTTAGAACTACAGCATCTTAATTGGTAAGAAAAAAACGGCGACATAGTTAAGCCCTTGGTAAATTCTTGAAAAAAGACCGCTATATACAAAATTGTAATATCTCGATTATAAAAATAGAGAAATAAAAAAGATAGGCTAGATAAAGCATGATATATTAATACTCTTTTAAGCAAATAAGAATATTCATATTTTCGGCACAAAAACCCACCTATAAAACCTCCAAGGATTGTAGCACACATACCGAAAGCTTTATATCCAAGAGCTAAATCTTTCTTCGTATACCCAATATCGAGATAAAACATATTCGGCATAATTGACAGAAAATTATCTTGAAGACGATATAGAAGCATAAAACTAACAATTATTAGCCATTTAGGTTTCTTGACAAAATCATAAAAAGCATGCCAAAATCTATCAAAATCATTAATAATTATCTTATCTTTAAATTTAAGCGGATAGATTATAATTAATATAATTAATAGTAATGACGGTATACATAAAATTGCCATAGCACGATAAACATCTTGCCAGGACATGATAGTAGATAAATATAACGCTCCTGAACCTGTGATAAGTATACCTATTCTAAAGCCTGTAGTACAAGCTGCCTCACTTATGCCCCAATTTTTATTTGTAATCAGTAACATCTGTGATGATTAAAGTAACATATCATAAATGGATGAAAAAAATGCCACAGCTACTAAGCATAAAGCAAATGATATAAAATGAGTGTTAGGGTTAAAATTTGTTAGAACATATAAACAAAAAATACAACTAACCACAGCAATAATTAAACAATATTTATATCCCCGCTTACTTAAAGGAGCAAAACTTACTTTTTCAAGCAAAGGACCCCATAAAAATTTAAATATATGAATAAAATTCACTAAACTCAAAAGCCCGATAGTGATTTTATCAAAACCGGATTCTCGAAGCCAAAAAGAAAGAGTTGAACCGGTAAGTAAATAAATTAAACCTCCAGGAAAAGAAATTATTAATATAAAGAAAATATTAGATATATATTGAAATCGTGAAAAATTTAAACTTATGAATTTATCCTCCTTTAAAATATACTGTTGTCATTCCTGCAAAGGCTTTGCCCACATGGATATCTAATCATCATTGCGAGCAGCCATAAGGCTGCGTGGCAACCTCATGAGATAATAATAAACTATTGAGATTGCTTCGTCAATACTTCGTATTTCCTCGCAATGATATAAATGACGTAAATCTAAACTACGATACTTTCTTTCTTTTATTACCGTAGCTGTTACCATCAAAGGTTCTTTTACGGCTACTATCAAAAGCATTAAACTTTTTACCGTCACCGCCGGCTCTTTTACCGAATGATCTTTTGCGATTATTTTTATCACTTCTAAACTCACTACGTGGCGTAGATTCTCCTTTATTTACTAGACGATCGATTGCACGCCATCTAATAACATCATCAGGAGAAATAAAAGACAACGCATGTCCGGTAGCCCCTGCTCTACCCGTTCTACCTATCCTATGTAAATAATCTTCAGGACACATAGGTAAATCATAATTAATAACATGCTGTGTATGAGGAATATCAAGCCCACGAGCCGCTACATCAGTTGCTACCATTATTCTATGGTTTGACTTACGAAATGATAAAATTACTCTTTCACGTTGACGCTGACTTAAATCACCGTGTATAGCTTCTGCTGTATGATTTTCATATTTCAACATTTTAGCTAATTGATCGGCAGAGCGTTTAGTCTTCACAAAAATAATGACCGATCCTTCCCTATTACCAAGTTGTTTAGTTAATTCACTAAATTTTTCTTTATCAGAAACATGCATTGATTCCTGTTTTATTTCTGCAGCTGCTTTATTAGTAGCACCTACCGTAATACGTACCGGATTGTTTAGATATTTTTGAGAAACAGCAATAATATGTTTTGGCATAGTAGCGGAAAACATTAAAACTTGTCTTTTTTCCGGTAAAAATTTATTGATTTCTTCTAATTGTTCTTTCATCCCCATATCAAGCATTCTATCCATTTCGTCAAGTACGGTTATGCCTATACGATCAATTTTTAGACTTCCCCTATTTAAGTGATCAATAATACGCCCCGGCGTACCGATAATCACTTTTGGATTCTTTTTTAATTGCATAAATTGTTTAGGCATCGGTTCACCGCCTATCAAAACTGCACTATTAATTTTATAGGATGTAGTTAATTTATTTAAAGTACTGTGTATTTGCATTGCTAATTCTCTAGTCGGAACAAGAATTAAAGCAGTAGTTTTATTTTTAATAAATGAATCAATTAACGGCAATAAATAAGCAAGAGTTTTGCCTGAACCTGTTTGGCTAGAAGCGAGTATGTCCGATCCCACCATTGCAACCGGAATCGATTGCTTTTGTATTTCAGTCGGCTCAGTTATATTCATTATCTCGAGAGCAATAATTAATTCTTCAGATAAATTAAAATTTTTCATTATATAATCCAATATAGTTTTAAATCAAAATATGCACATTATTGATTAGACCTCTTAACATAACTCATTTCTTAAAGATATATGAGACATCGACGCTGCTCTCTCATCCTTACATACTTAACTATGTACGCTGCGTAGAGTAGCAGTTCTTACCGTTATAAGATAAGTTATGCAAGAGGTCTATTGTATAAAAAATAAGTTATAGTAAATTAAAATAACGACTTATATAATTATCCTGAATCAAAAAATATGCTTAAGCTAGATTACAAAACACCAACTAAATATATAAAACGATAATGAATAATGCAACTATTTTAGAATCTTATTCAAGCCAGAATAATATTATTATATTTAGGGCATTTTCATGCCCTTTAGTAAAAATAATTTATTATACTTAAAATTATATAGGTTATTATAAGACAAAAACAAAATATTTACTATTTTGATAAAGATGACTAGGCTACCCTAAATTATAAACAATTTTGGATAGCTGCTTTTGGTATTATAAATTTATTTAATTCTGAGGTTAACAGCATAGGCTTTTCCTTGCTTTTCTTCAAGATCAAAAATTACATCTTGTCCTTCTTCAAGGCTATGTAAACCTGCTGCGTCTACAGCTGATTTGTGTACAAACACATCTTTGCCGCCATTTTCTTGTTCAATAAATCCAAAATTCTTTGTAGAATTATACCACTTAACTTTACCTACTATATTTGTAGCCATAAAAACCTTTATTAGATAGAAATTACTTATTTGAACTTAACACACGTTTATAATAACTAAAACTTAAATTTTACTTTAAGCCTTACTTAAATATAAGAGCAGATAAAAATTCATTATGTAAAACTACCTTACCTTGCGGCATTTGTCAATAAACATGTCAATAACATGCAAGAGAAAGTATTACTTCCTGAAGCTAATCTATCATATTATTACTATTTTGTCACTATTTAAGTTAATTATCTAATAAATTAATGAGTAAACTAACGATTTTAAAGGTGTTTAATAACTTTTTCATATCAGACTAATATATTAACGATAAAAGTACTTGCTTTTTCGTATTTTTTTTATTAATCTGTCCACTTAGCAAATGCAACCTTAATATCCACAACTGCCCGCGTGATGGAATGGTAGACATAACGGACTTAAAATCCGTGGAGCGTAAGCTCTTGCCGGTTCAAGTCCGGCCGCGGGTACCATTACCATTTTTAGGCAAATTCACCAATGTATTAAACAGCGAACGCATCATAAAATCAAGCTTTTCAAGTTTCAATATTAAGTTCCCAAATATTAAATTTACTAAACATCTTTTTTCGCTCACGCTGGAACTTTTAAATATCTTATAAGCACTTGAGGCTGTTGATATCAAGGAAACCTGTAGCGATAACCGAAATTAATGCGTAGCTGTGACCCTAATGTATTAATTCGCATCGCAACTAGATATTATGAGTGAAACTGATTTAGAGATTGCCACAAAAAACTAACCACCAAGCCAATGCTATTTAATATGTTTGCTTTAGCTGAACATTTGCATAAGACAATTTCGCAATCAAGCAAATTACAATAGACGAATAGCATCACTGCTTCGCTTATTTTAGACTAAAGAAATCTAGCAAACAGAATAGATTGAAAAGGCAATAAGTAAAAGCTTTGCAGCGTTTTTTACTTAATAATACATACGCTTTAATAAATGTTGTTTATTATATTGTGCTTCAGAATTTGTAGGATCAAGTTCAATTGCTTTATTATAAGACTCAAGAACTAAATTGTATTTACCTATTAAATAGAAAAAGCCGTATTTTTGAGTAAGATAGATTTATTAAATATATAATTATTGACTTATTCTCTCCCCCTATAAATTACTTCTCTCACATGATAATTAAACTCTATCATTAATATATAAGCTAATGTTAAAGAGTTAACATATAAAGAAGAAGAAATTTTAACCTCTGAGTCTTATATTGATGAAGAGGAAGAAAAGAAATTAAAAGCTCAAAATGCAAGGAAAGAGCTTAAGTTAATACTAATAACTCCTGGAATAGTTTTGACTAGTTTTTTAACTTTCTGTTATTTCTTTTTTAACTATATAGATGAAAAAGCAGCAGAATATAAACTACAGCAAGAAGCAGAAGCAAAAAAGTTAGATAAAGCTGAATGATGCAAGCTATAATATTTCAGCAATTCTCAAATAATCTTGAGGGGCAAGATTTTCAGCACGATAATTATCATTGATTTTCAACTGAGTTAATACTTCATGTATATTAGGTACAAGATTTTTCAGTGATGATTTGATCATTTTCCGTCGTCCTGCAAAAGCAAGCTTTGTTATTTGCTCAACTTTATTTATCAGAACAATAGACGGCGGATTTTCTAAAGGTATTAGTTTAACTATCGCAGAATATACTTTAGGAGGTGGATAGAAAGCAGTTGGCGCTACGTCAAAGCACTTTTCTACTTTAGCTATTAGCTGACATATTACCGATAATCTGCCATATGCTTTAGTTGAGGGTATAGCACAAATACGTTCTACTACTTCCTTTTGTAACATTAGCGTCATACTAGTAATTAGCCGTGCTTCTTTCAGCCATCTAATCACTAACTCAGTACCTATATGGTACGGTAAATTAGAGATTATAGTTACTTTATAGTCAATTGATTTAGACTCGCCTATATCGTTCGCTCTCCTATTAGTTATAGGCTTCGCTTCTCGCTTCTTGTATGCAAATCCAAATGAATGGACTGTATCATAGCTTAAATCGGTTAAATTTATTTCAAGAGCATCTTGTTTAATAATATTTAGATTAGGATAATATTCTTTAATCTCATTAAGGAGCGGTAGGCATCTCTCATCTGTTTCTATAACAGTTAAGGATTCAGGATTTTTCTGCAATATTGACCTAGTTAACCCTCCTGTGCCGGGCCCTATTTCTAATACTCGGCTATTTTCTGCCAGGTTACTTGCACGTACGATTTTATCACATAGACTACTGTCAAAAATAAAATTTTGTCCGTGCTTTTTAAGAGGATTAACTTGATGTAAAGCTGCGTGTTTTGCAATTGAAGGGAGCATAGGGTATGTCATTCCCGTGAAAGCGGGAATCCAGTAAAACATATAAAAACAAGTTTTTATATGTTTGTTTTTATCAAATATAATTCTGTATTAATAATCAAGGTTATTTTTCTGGATTCTCGCCTACACGGGAATGACATAGAATAACACACACTAAGACGGCAGCATTATTTTTATAGCTGCTTTCTTACGCATATTTTCAAACATTTTTTGTGCTTTTTGCGAAATCTTTTTATTGGTTAGGAAATTTACTACATAATTATTTTCATCTTCATTAACATTTAAGATTTTTTTGCTGCACACTAATGTTATTTCAAATTTGTTATTTACTTCAAAAACATTACTTGCTTTATCAGGAGTTAAGTCCTTTACAATAGTTTGTTTTACGCCTTCTATCTTGCTAAGCTTATCAGTAATAATTTGCATAGTAGCAAAATTATCATAAAGCGATTTTTTAACATCCGCACATTTTTTTAGTCGATTTTTCAAATTATTCATCTGCGTAAACGCTTTATTGCCACCATCTTTAGATGTAAATACTTGCATTGAAATTTCTACGTCTTTTTGATCGCTAGATAAAATTGCAACATCTATTTCTTTATTACTTATTTGTACCGATCTTGATAGACTTGATAAAATATTCATTTTAATCAACTCGGATTTAATTTGGGAAATAAAACTATCAGGATTAACTGATCTGCTTTTTAGATACTGAAGAAGAGAACCGTTAGGCATTTTATTACGATCTTCAATAGACTGAATAGCGTTATCTATCTCTTCTTGCGGAATTTCTCTATCTCCTGCATATTGAAAAAGCAAAGATTCGTCAATTAAGCTCTTAAGTGCTAAGTCACTTAGCTGCTTATCTTGAGCAGGCGTTAGACTTTCAACATTATTTAGTGCCATAATCATTTTTTTTCTAGCACGGAACTCATTAAGAGTAATAGGTTCATCATTTACGGATGCTACTATATTCGGTAATGATGCTTGTGCTACATTAAAAGTAAAAAAAACGGTAATGATTAATAATAATTTTCTCATGTGATACTCTGAATAAGTGACCAGTAAGTAGACGAAGTTTTATTTGGAAAAGAGCAAGGAGTCTATAAGTCAAGGAGCGGAGCGTACATTTAGTACGTGAGCACCGCAGAACTTATAAGACGACATAGCCAATTTTTCAAATAAAACGAGTATACTCACATGTTTAAAACTTTTAAACCGATAGAAATAGTCGGCGAAAAGGTAGTCTTTTTGATTCCTCTACTTCCATCGGCTAGATAATCGGAATAAATCTTTGCAGTAATTCTAACACAATCTTTAGCATATGTCATCCTAATAGTTCGAGTAAGTAAATTTGGAGATCGTCTAGAGAGATCAATGCGTACACCAAAACCTATAGTCCAATTTTCCGCTAACTGATAATTTATGTCTCCATAAAATTGTCGTACTCTATTATTTGAAACCTTTATACTTTCTACGGAATAATATTTGTTAAGCTTGGTAAGCTGAATAAAACTACCTAGAAAGTTAATCTTCTCATAGTTAAAATTTCCTCCCACTTCATCTCTAATAGGTCTGAAATATCTATCTTTCCGAAAGCTATAAAACACTTCTAAATTATTAGAAAGATTACCTAGTATCTGCCCTACATTTTCCCTATCATCAGCCGGCAAATCTATACTATATCTTGTATTACGGGAGTGTCCTAAAAATAATTTTAAATAATTTTCTTCTTTAGCAATACTAGTATTTAAGCCGTAACTTAATCTATTACTGAAATCATGGCAATCAATACCACTATAACGGTTGGATAAAAAGATATTTTTTTCGGATAATTCATATTTAGCAGGATCAATTATAACAAAATTTTTATCTTTCTTAGATAGTTTACGTCCCATAGTAAAAGAAACTACCGGCTCAATAAGTAAATTTATCGTTTTTGTTATATTGCCTACTAATGGATAACGCCATAAAGTTTGCAATTCCGGTATATTCCTTTGAAATGATTTACTTTCTCTCGGCTTATCTACATAAGCCCGTCTAGCAAGATAAAAATCGCCTCTATCTTTAACAGCAAAATCAAAAATTTGTCCTGAAGCAGTCAGCACATTATGCATAAAGGATAGTTGCAAAGAGGTTCTAGCAACTTGTTTTCCTATTCTTTCTTTGTACATTAACGTATTATTTTCAACAACGATATGGCTGTTGTCATTATCATTCAAATTTATCACATTTTTTGTATTGATTTTTGGTAATACTATAGGATCGGTATATTTACGGTCATTAATACCTAAGCCTTGAAAACTTAATCCTTCCGCCGAAAAATAATCAGTCTCATGAATTTTATTTAAGAATATTTTAGAAGTTAAATATGAAGCGTAGTTATTATAATAATTTTTTAAATAAGCTTTATCCGATGTACGCTCCACCCTGAAACCGTAATCATAAACTTTATCAGTACTAATAAAATTACCGCTTGCTATATAATGATAAGAAGAAACTTTTTTATTTTTCACTACACTTCCATCTTTTTCTAGAAAATACGGTAATTTACCGTAACTAACTTGAAAATTCATATTATCGGTATCATTCAGGCGATAACGTGCTTCTAGCTCATAAGTTTGATATTTACTAAAAATTCTTGGAGTGAGCGTAAAATCCATATTAGGTTTTGCACGTAGATATAGGGGGATGCCAAACCCTGTATTTTTGACGTCAGGTACCAATAATCCAGAAGTTGCAGGGGCCGTATGAGTCGGATGGAAAAAATACGGTAAATAACAAATCGGTATACCGTATACTTCAAAAAACACGTTTTTATAAACTACTCTATGCTCTGCGGAATGAATATAAGTATCCTTAGCAGCAATTTGCCAAATAGGGTTTCTATTACAAGTAACATCACAAGGGGTAAACTCGGCATGGTGCAGCTTAAGATTATTTTCATCTATTCTTTCGGCAAGTTTAGCAATTAAAAGATTATTATCACCGGAAAGCAAAATGAATTCCGATATGATACCTTTCTTAAATTCATCTTTTAAAACCGCTTTGTCTCCCTCTATTATCGATTTTGTTTATCCTTAATTCGGATATTACCTTCCGCCCATAAAATATCGTTTTCTATATCATAAAGTAAATTATCTGCAGTTAATAAATACTCATCCATGATAATTCTTATATTACCTTTAGCATATATCAAATCCTGATTTTCATTATACTCTACGAAGTCAGCTATAATATTGCTTATTTTAATATTTTGACCATTCTTAGAAAGAGCGGCAAAACTTACCAAAGAAAATATTATAATAATAAGCAAACATATTATTCGCAGTAGCATTTATATTAATAAATATATTTTAATAGTAAAAAATAATAGCAAGCTATTAGCAATATATCAAATAATAAAAAATTTTGCTTGCTCTTTTGTAGTACAAGGTTATTCTATGGAGATGATAACCATCGTTGCGAGGAGATGCATAGCATCGACGTGGCCATCGCATGCAGTAGGATAAACTCCTGAGATTGCTTCGTCAAAACTTATAGTTTCTCCTCATAATGACGAATAATGTGTTACCCTCAGCGCAAAAAACCAAGTACTAATAAAATGCTAGACAATTTCATTGCGCATCAAGCAACCAAAGAGTTTTCAGTTAGTGAGATTTCTAATAAAATCAAAGAGCTATTAGAAAATAATTTTGGCTATATTAAGGTAAAAGGCGAAATTTCAGGCTTAAAAATAGCAACCTCAGGTCATGCTTATTTTAACTTAAAAGAAAATACCGCCATTTTAGCCTGTACTTGTTGGCGTCCTATTCTTGCTAAAATCAAATTTCCTTTAAATGACGGCATGGAAGTAGTAATTAGCGGTAAACTCTCAAGTTATGCAGGTAATTCACGTTATCAATTATCGGTAGATAATTTGCAACCCACAGGACTTGGAGCTATACTGCAAATTCTAAATGAGCGTAAAGCAAGGCTCGAGAAAGAAGGCTTATTTAATAAAATACGTATTCCTATACCCTTTTTACCTGATAAAATAGGCGTTATCACTTCAATAACCGGTGCTGTTATTAAAGATATTATTCATCGTATTCGCGAACGTTTTCCGACTCGGATAATAATATGGCCGGTTAGCGTACAAGGCGAAAATTCTGGCAATGAAATTGCTGAAGCAATTGAAGGATTTAACAATTTAGAAGAGGTAAATAAACCACGTGTTATAATCGTTGCTAGAGGTGGCGGTTCTATAGAAGATCTTTGGTCATTTAACGATGAGATATTAGTACGTGCTGCTTATAACTCAAAAATTCCTATTATTTCCGCAGTAGGTCATGAAGTGGATTATACTTTAATAGATTTAGCAGCCGATAAAAGAGCTCCAACACCGACTGCTGCCGCAGAATTTGCTGTACCGGTACGATCTATTTTAAATAATACGCTACAATCTTATGAAAAAATATTATTGAATAATACTAGCCGGTTAATGAAATATCACGAACAAAATATAGTAAATTACGATAAAATACACAGATATCTCTCTCACTATATAAATAATAGGCAGCAATTACTGGACGAAACCGGTTTTAATTTACTAGATGCTTTACAGTGCTTTATTGAACTACAAGAAACAAAGATTAAATCTTTTTCTAAAGAAAGAGTTAACCCTGCTAAAATAATCAATTACAAAACATTAGAATTAACACATCAAACAGCTTATCTATCAAAATCGGCAAATAATACTTTGAAAAACTTTGAGTATAAATTAGAATTAAATAGTACGTTACTTGCAAGCCTTGATTATCACAACGTATTAAAACGAGGTTTTGCTATAGTTAAAGGAGAAACTGGTAATTTTTTATCTTCTAAAATTACTGCTGCGAATGAAAAAATTTTTAATATTAAATTTTCTGACGGTGAAATTAAAGTAGTTCGTGCTTAAAGGCTTTGGTTTTTATCGTCATTGCGAACAGCCGTAAGCTGCGTGGCAATCTCACGAAATAATGATAAGCTCCTGAGATTGCTTCATCGCATTACTGCGTAATTCTTCTCGCAATGACGACTCGGATATCCACGCAACAACAACTGTTCACAATGACGATAAAATATTGCTACGGAATGACATTTTAATTCTAAAAAAGTACAGACCATGAAAAGTTTAAAGCTTTTTATTTTTATACTTCTCATTTCTAAAAATTTGTATGCTTTAAGCATAGGCACGAACGAACAACAAGCAATTTTAGAATACGAAGAGACAACTGATAAAAAAACTTTGATAAATACATGCTTATCAATAATTAATTGCTGCTTCAAACGGTCATACTACCGTTTCCGGTATGGATATAGAATTAATGAACGCTATTGCTGCAAAAATAGGTATCAATATTGAGTACAATCAAGATAGCTGGCATCAAGATCAATTAGATATTCAAAGCGGCAATGCCGACGGAGCTACTTATACTACTGAGAGGAGTTGCAATGGTTCTTATTCACAAAATTGAGCCTCTAAGTTTTTGGGGACCGTTTTTTGCTTTCATTACAGCTAATTGCGGTGCAATATTACGAGATTTTATTATGAAAGAAAATTCAATTGGATACCAAGAGGAGTTAGTATTGAAATCACTGTATTTATGGGTTATAGCTTTTAGCGTATTATTAGATATGTACAGTAGTAATCCAAATTATCATACAAATATTCAATGAATATAGTAATTGCCGGAGCATTTATTACTAGTCTCTTAGTTTATCATTTTGGTTTTCTTGAGTGGCGATTCCGTAATGCAAAATTAGAAGATATAGAAAAACAAACATGAAGATAGCTACTTGGAATATTAATTCCATAAAAACAAGACTTAATTTATTGCGTCATTTTTTATCTAAAGAAAATCCGGATATTTTATTATTGCAAGAAATAAAATGTGAAACCGCAAAATTTCCTTTTGATGCATTATCCGATCTACCTTATAATTCTTATGTTCACGGACAAAAATCATATAACGGCGTTGCTATAATTTCAAAGTTTCCTGCCGATGAAATAATTAAGGATTTTTCGAATAATGACTGCAGTGATCAAGCAAGATTCTTAGAAATCAAATTATCATTACCTATAGGGTTTTGTAATATAATCTCGCTCTATGCTCCTAACGGTTCATTTGTCGGTAGCGATAAATTTGTAGCAAAACTAGCATTTTATGATAATTTTATCAATTATCTATCAACTAAAAAATCTTTTGACGAAAAAACTATCATAGGCGGTGATTTCAATATTGCACCGTTCGATATAGACGTATATTCACCTAAGCTACTGGCTGAAACTACTTGTTTTACTGAGGTTGAACAAAACAAATTACGCACTATTCTAAATTCCGGATTTGAGGATTTATACAGATTAATGCATCCGAGTAAGCAAGAATTTTCATGGTGGGATTATAGAGCCGGATGTTTTGAACAAAATAAAGGTATGAGGATTGATATGATTCTTGGTTGTAATAATACTATTGACTATTTAGAAAATTGCTATATGGATTATAATTTAAGGACTCAAGAAAAACCTTCAGATCATATACCGGTAATTGCGAGTTTTAAGGGATAGTCAATGTGGAATGTTGCTATCTTAGGATGCCGTATGTCATTCCCGCGTAGGCGGGAGTCCAAAAAAATAGCTTTAATATTGATATAGGAGTTACATAATTTGATAAAATAACCATATAAAAACAAGTTTTTATATGATTTCCCACCTACGCAGGAATTACATAGACCACTTTTTAAAAATAAATATATGTCTCCAAAATTCATGACATTTTACGAAAAATATATGATGATTGTCGGTACAATCGGCAATTTTATGTTCTATGTACAGGCTCATAAGATTTTCACCTGCCAATCTTCGGCTTCTGTTTCTATGCCTGCCTTTACTATAAGTGCTATTGCTCTTTGTAGTTGGCTTATATACGGCATATTAATAAAAAATACACCTATTATAATAGCAAATATAGTAGGTGTTATCGGGGCATTATTAGTTCTCTTAACCATAATAATATATTAATAATGACTAAGAAAATCATTACTTTAGTTGGTCGTCCGAATGTAGGCAAATCAACGCTTTTCAATAGATTAAGCATACGTAAAAAAGCTATCGTTCACGATGTGCCAGGCGTCACTAGAGATAGAAAATATACAGACGGCAAAATCGGCTCTTTTGAATTTTTGTTAATTGATACCCCAGGACTTGACGAGAATCCTAATAGTATGGGAGAGAGGTTAATGGAGCAGACTACTAAAGCAATTTTAGAGGCAGATTTAATTTGCTTTATGGTTGACAGTAGAAGCGGAATATTACCTGATGATAAGCTACTTAGTAGTTTTGTTAGAAAATATAATAAGCCGGCTATATTGGTAGTTAATAAATGCGAGAAAGCTTTTGATTTTGATAAAGAGTACTACAAATTAGGGTTTGATAGTATGATAGCTATCTCTGCCGAGCATGGCACAGGCTTAATTGATTTATATGACGAAATTATTGCCAAGTTACCTGAAGAAGAATCAATCGAAACAAATATAGCCGATCCAATTAAAGGAGATTGTTTGCAGATAGTAGTTAGTGGCAGACCTAACGCCGGAAAATCTACTTTTATAAACGCTCTTATTAATGATGAAAGATTATTAACCGGTCCTGAAGCCGGCATTACTCGTGAATCAATTGAAATTGATTGGCAATATAAAAATAATCATATTAAATTGATTGATACGGCAGGACTCCGCAAGAAATCTACTATTACAGAGTCTTTAGAAAAATTATCGGCATCGGATACTATTAACAGTATTAAATTTGCTAATACCGTAATCTTAATGATTGATGCTTTAGCTCCTTTAAAACAGCAAGATTTAAATATTGCAAGCCATGTGGTAAATGAAGGAAGAAGTATAGTTATAGTAGTGAATAAATGGGATTTAGTTAAAGAATCCGAAAAAGAAGCATTTCAGGAAGAATTTTATTATCAGATAAATACTCATCTGCCTCAGGTTAAAGGTATCCCCGTTCTATTCATTTCAGCAATAAATAAACAAAATATTGAACAAGTGCTAGATGCTTGTCTTAAAATTTATAAAATTTGGAATAAGAAAATAACTACTAGCAAATTAAATGAATGGCTTAATTTTACTACGGAAGCACATCTGCTGCCTTTACAAAAAGGCGGCAGAAGAGTGCGTGTAAAATATATGACTCAAACAAAAACCCGCCCTCCTACTTTCAAGCTATTCTCCAATAATCCAGAAAAGATTACCGATAGCTATACTAGGTATTTAGTAAACAATATGCGTGAGGCTTTTGACATGCCGGGCGTTCCTATTAGATTCATTTACGTAAAAACTAAAAACCCGTATGTGTAGTTTAAAATTAATTAATAACAGTTTAGTTATTAGCACCGAAAAATCTGAATTAGATATATTACTAGATAATATTACTGATTCTAATTGTCATCATGAATTTATTAAGTAGTGATAAGACTAAAGGTAATGAAATATGGTAACTTATATACTTTAACCAAGCTGTAAATTAGATAAGTTCGCTATTCCAACTACACTTATTTTTTCTGTTTTTTTATATGTATTATTCCCGGTGGTAACAATATATAAATGTTCTAACTGCAAATCGGCAAGAACGGTATGCATTGATTTAGTAATACTCGGAGCATCAGCATTTTTTACTTCAAAGCCGTATTTCTTACCATTCTTAATAATTAATAAATCTAATTCTGCTCCTGTTTGCGTTCGCCAAAAAAATACTCTGCATCCGTTTTAAATTTACGTATTAACTCCTCTATTACAAACCCTTCAAATGAAAGACCGCGTTTTGGATGAACATACCAATCATGTTCGTGAATCCCTAATAATGCATGTAGTATTCCGCTATCTCGTATATATATAGAGAGACTTTTGGTGCTTTCACTTGATGTTTTGAGATATTTTCATACCAAGGTTTTAATAACCGAATCATAAAAGTTTGCTCTAATATTTCAGTATAACATTTGATAGTCATATCCGTTAAACCGAGCGACCTTCCAAGCTCGTTATAATTTAATAATTGCCCATGATTATGAGCAAGCATCATCCATAACTGCCTCATTACATGTGCATTAAGAGATATTCCTAAACTAGGCAAATCACACTCGATAAAACTAGTGATGTAGCTATTACGCCATCTAAGACTTGGAACATAATTTTTTGCTAAATATGGTTTAGGAAAACCACCTCTTAACCATAACTCCCTAAAATCATTTATCTCTATTAAATTGAACGGAGTAAGCTCCGTATATTCAATACGGCCGACTAATGATTCTGAAGATTGTCGCAATAATTCTCCAGAAGCACTACCTAATATTAAAAATTTTTTGTTTGAATAGTCAGCAAGAACTCTTAAATAAGGAAAAATTTCAGGTTGTCTTTGAATTTCATCAATTACTATTAAACCGTTTAAAGGCTCAAGAGTTGTTTTAAGATTCTTAAATTGATCTAAGTGAGCTGTGGATCCTCAAGGTCAAAAAAGTAGCTCTTTTCATCTTCTTTAAGCTTTAATATAAGCGTGAGCTAAAAAGTAGTTTTACCACATTGCCTTGGACCGAGAATGGAACAAATAGGGAATATCTCAAGGGCACCTGTGATATGTGTTAAATAATAATTTCTTTCTATCATCCTTGTAATTTCATAATGACACTTTAAATTTACAATATAATTTTAATCAAATAATAGCAAGATGTTTCTAGGTCCTGTACACTTTTGATTAATGATTATAATTATTAGATCTTTTTAAGCGAAAATTAATAAGATTTTTGAAGGAATAGTTATGCATATTTCAAAAAAATTTTATAATTTCCAACTAAAAAGAGCCATAATTATGATTATTCTATTAAAAGTGCACAGGACTGAGGCTCCTCTACCGGATTTTCCTATCTCTCTTCGTCTTTCTTCTAATACCTTACTTGTATGCGGTCCTACCGCTTCTTTATCTTTACTAAATTTACTTTTTCCTAAATTAACTATAGTTTCTGCTACTAGCACTTTTGGATCTGATAATAATTTTACCGTATTCATGTTTGCTAAATTTATCGGCAATTTGAATTAATTCAGGTACATGTTTACCGGCTATCTTTACTAATTTTTCACCGTCTAATTTTAATTTTTGACCCTTAGGTGTTTTATTTTAAAACTCATCTACAACCGGTCCTAAACTACTTGCATGTTTTGTTAATAGTTCAGGAAGGTCTTTTTCAATTATTTTGCTTATTTCCGAATTATGGTTTTTAATTTGTATCAAAGGACTAATCAATTCCTTTACCTCTTGTACCTTTTCTTCTTTTGATTTCTCTTCCTTTGGAAGTGGCTTAATTAACTGAAATTTTTGTATTATATCAGCAACTTTATCGCTATCGGGAAGAGCGAGGCTTGCAAGTTTAGTAATTGACGGCAGAGCATCTTTTAAAAAAGGCGTAGATGCATCTAATGCCTTATGTATAAACTCCGGATCTTTCCCTTGTGATTCTATTCTTTCCGTTACTTTAGGATGTTTTAAAACATCTAATATATCCTGTTTATTACTATCTAAATATCGCGGTAATTTTTTTCTAAAACAGGAGATAAATTATCAATAATTTTTTTGGCATTTTCAACTAACTCTACTATTTTGAGGTTTTTTGCCTTTTAATAACTCTTTTTTAGTTTCAGTATCTAACCCTTCCATATTTAGGTTAATTTTAGTCCAACTCTGATTTTCTTTAAGCTGACTATAAGCTTTTATAGCTGCAGGAGTACTTTCAATTAATTTTTCGCTAGAATTTACAAGTAGTGCTACTGTATTTGCAATTAATTCAGGTTTAGCGATTTTTTGTGCTTTATTATTGATTATATTTTCCGTAATTTGAACTCACCCCTTTTGATTATCAGGATTTTTTAAAATTGTACTAAATCGTGATTAAGAAGGGGTTTTACTTTGTCTGAAGTAATAATGTCATGTATATTTTTAATATAGCACATTGAGATGACGCGTTTTTTTGTTTAATATTCTTATATATTTCTTGTACTTTTGGGTTTAAATCGCTTTCTAGTGCTTTAGATATTAAATCTACTACTAGTGTAGATAATTCTCTGATAAATTTAGGACTTATTTTGTCTAATACATTTATTTTTTCTGTTTCGGAATTTTGAAAGTTTTTTGTTATTTTGCTAAGCCTCTTATTTAAAATAGGCGTGAGAAGATATGGGATAACTTTATACTGTAAAAGAGTTTCTTTTGAACTATTGGATATAGTTTCGGAATGTAAAACAGAAGCACATTTTTTTATAAGCGATGCTGCATCTGCTATCATCTTGCAACCAGCTTCAATAGAACCTACACTATTGGTAGCACTTCTCGCTTTTCTGAGGTTATTAAGCTCCAATGCAAGATCAGGTAAAACTTGAAGTCTCCCAGGTAAACTGCAATGCACTAGGAACATTCCCGACTGCTTGGATAACACTTTGTATTATACCTAAATTATCTTTATTAAGATCTAGATATCGTTTATTTAACTCATCATATTTTTTGTTACCTGTGTCAGCTCCAAGAGCTAAATATCCAACTTGAACCCACGAAAGGTTTTTATATTCTTCATCAAGCTGTTGCCTTATATTATCAATGGATTCCTGCTCTTGCTCTTAGCTTTTAGACATTTAAATACCTTTATATAATTTAAAGGTTTATAAAATTTTACTTTTTAATTTTTGTTAATTTTAAAAGTCATGGTTATCTTGCAATGGTTTTTTACTATAATTTTTCATCTACCGGTAAATCCATACTAACCTCTCCACACAAAAAAACAATATTCTCCATTACCTGAGGATCTATATCCGGGTTGTTATACTCTTTATTTTTCTGAATCCAGTTGTAATAGTAAGGGTCAGGCCATAATTCCATGATTTTCGGTAAAGATTTTTGCTGTATAGTACCGACATTATACTCGAGTTTTAAAACTTCAGCCGGCATTCACCCTACATCACCGATAAAATATATTGCTGAGAAATACAAAATCGATTTAATATTATTATCGGGATCTATATGGATTTATAATATTTACGTTGTACATCATTAAGCAATTTCGCTACTACAAGTGGTTTATCAAAATATCGTTCTATACTTACTAAAGCTACATTTTCTAAGTTTTCGGGGCATTGAACAATTTTATCTAAAGCCGTTAATTTTTCAAACTCTTCCTCTCCTATTTTTTCTTTTAGGTCTCTTTTATATTTTTGTTCTTTATCTGAAGGAAATACTAATTTATCATTTTTACAATCAACCAAAAAAGGAGTAGTAATAGGATATTTAATAAATAAATCTTTTAGTTTCATAATAAAAAATTTCTTAATATATAAGGCTATAATATTAATCATTTTTATATGTCAAATAATATCCTCTAGACTATCTAGTTCATGCTTTACCAATCGTAACAACTTCGCTTCAGGGCTTAGATTTTTCACGGCCCATTTTTTAATCCAAGGTTCAGCGAGCTGCCACATATTAACAGTACCGTCTAACTGTCTGCCTATCCCTTCCACCATTATTAAAGTCTTTTGCAATAGCAACAACTCCGGTTGTACTTCCATGCCGAAATCTTCCGTGATTTTAAATAAATGTGCAAGCAGCTTACCTATGGAAATATTTTTTATGGGCGTCCCTACTATAGGCTCGGTAACTGCTCTACAACTTTGAGCGAATAAAGCTAAATCGGTATTTGATGGGATGTAGCCGGCTCTTAAATGTACTTTAGCAACTAATTTATAATCACGCCTTAAAAAGCCAAATAAACTTTCGGCAACGGCTAAACGATCTTTTTCTTTAAGTCTGCCCATAATACCGAAATCAAGTAAAATTATCTTACCTTGCTTATTCACTAAAATATTCCCTGCATGTAAATCAGCATGAAAAAATCCGTCTCTATAGGCTTGATTGAAAAACATTACGGCAAAATCCTGAGATATTTTTGCAGGCTCTAACCCCATTTCCTTTAGTAGCAAAGTATCATATATAGAAGCGCCGTCTAACCACTCGGTGGTTAGTATATTTTCTGATGTTAAATCCCAATATATTTTAGGAATTATCACATTAATATCATTTCGCATATTATCCGTAAGCTCAGAAGCTGCTGCCGCCTCTAAACGTAAATCAAGCTCAAATTTCATAGTTTCATGAAATTTATCGACTACTTTAATCGGTTTGAGCCTTTTTGCTTTAGAAAATTTTGAGATAATTTTTGCAAGAAAATATAGCAGCTTAATATCTCTGTTATATTTTTTATGAATACCCGGACGCAAAATTTTTACCGCAACATATTCACCGGTTATAAGTTGTGCTTTATGTACCTGCGAAATTGATGCGGCAGCGATGGGGGTATCGTCGAGGTGTAAGAAAGGGAGGGCATCATTGCAAGCAGCTGTAGGCTGCGTGGCAATCTTTTGTTTGCTTGCTGAGATTGCTTCGTCGACATAAATGTCTCCTCGCAATGACGTTATCAACCTTCTAGCCACTCCACCATCAAACGAAGGTAGCTTATCTTGCAGTAACCTTAAATAACCTGCTATCTCTGCTCCTACTAAATCGACTCTTGTCGAAAGAGTTTGTCCAAATTTTATATAAATAGGTCCAAGATCACTTAAACAATCTATTAAGCGTTTGCCGTAATCTTCCCGTGATTTTTTTATTAACGAGACCGGAGCAAAAAATAAGGCTAATATATAACCGATAAACCTAAAATATTTAGGGCTTCTTGAATCAATTAAGATTTGCTTTTTACTGATGATACGAAAAATACGTATTAAATTAAAAAAATTACTTATCATCTATTATATACTCCGAAGTAAAATAAAGAGTAGTATACGAAGATCAACTTCAAGAAGAGCAAGGAGTTCACAAGTCGAGGAGCGGAGCGTATACTTGAGTACCACAGATCTTGTAGAACGACGTAGCCAATTTTTGAAGTTCATCGAGTATACGCACTGTGGATAGCAACTATTCCGCCACTTAGATTTTTATAACCGACTTCCTCAAAACCGGCGTCTTTAATCATTATTCTAAACTCGTCTTGTGAGGGGAATAAAGCTATACTTTCGACCAAATATTCATATGCCTCTTTATTACCCGCTATCATTTGACCAATACTCGGTATAATATTAAATGAATAGAATTTATAGAAATCTTTTATGTACCCTTCCTTTACTTTTGAAAACTCAAGACATATAAACTTGCCCATTGGCTTTAAAACCCTACATGCTTCCTTTAAAGCCTTATTTATATCAGGTACGTTTCTAATACCGAATGCTATAGTATAATAATCAAAACTATCATCCGGAAACGGTAGTTCTTCAGCACTGGCTACAGTAAATTGAAGATTTTGAAATAAATTCAGATCTATTGCTTTTTTCTTAGCTTGCTTTAACATTTCTTCATTAATATCACTTAAAGTTAAAGAGATATTATTAACTCTATCTCTTGCTTTTTTAGCAAGTTTTAAAGCAATATCACCGCTACCGCTAGCAACATCTAATATATGAGAGTTAAGATTTGGAATGTGCCTAATAAATTCATCTTTCCATAAGCGATGTAATCCCAAACTCATTAAGTCATTCATTAAATCATACTTATCAGCGACATTAGAAAAAACGTTATTTACTAAACCTTGTTTTTTAGTGTAGTCTACTTTTTTAAAGCCAAAATTTGTTTGGTTCATAGTTTTTTATTATAAATATTAGTATCAAATGCCGGAACTTCCTGAAGTAGAAACTCTTAAAAACTCTCTAAAAGATAAGCTAATCGGGCTTATTATAGAAAATGTAGAGTTAAAAAGAGATAATTTACGTTATAAGCTATCCACGCTTTTAGCTACAGAAATCTTAAATACTAATATACTGGATGTTAGGCGTCGTGCAAAATATTTAATTATAGATTTTAATAATGATTATTCTTTAATAGTTCATCTAGGCATGAGCGGTAGACTTACTCTGCAATCTGCTAATTATAAAACTCAAAAACACGATCATGTGATTTTTGATTTAAGTAACGGCGAAAAGTTAATTTTCAACGATACTAGACGATTCGGTATGATTTATAGTTTTAAGACTGATCTCTTAGAAAAAGAATTTTTTAATGATTTAGGCATAGAGCCTTTTTCTGATTTATTGACGTTAGAATATCTAAAAGATCAGCTACAAACTAAAAAAATACCAATAAAAAACTTGATTATGGATAATAGATTTGTAGTCGGAGTCGGTAACATCTATGCTTCCGAAAGTCTTCATTTAGCTAGAATTCATCCGGATAAATCAGGTAGCGATTTAAGGGATGATGAAATAGAAAATTTAATTAAATCGATTAGAGATGTGTTAACTAAAGCTATAACTGCCGGCGGTACTACTCTTAAAGATTTTGTAAACGGCGATAACAAACCTGGTTATTTTACTCAGCAACTTACGGTTTACGGTAGAGAGGGACAAAGTTGTTTAAGCTGCTCTAGCACTATTATCAAGACAAAACATTCAGGCAGAAGTACTTTTTATTGTAAAACTTGCCAATATAGTTAATTGACTTGACATATTTTTTAAAACCATTTATAAAGCTCTTTATTATTTATTCAATTAATAGCTATAAAATATATGAAAGTAGACTCCTTGCATAACCTATCTTATAAAAAGGAGTTTGAAGGAGGCACGAAACGCAGCACCGCAACATACAAAAAGGTACGTGAGGATTCGAGCATTGGATCGACGTATATCGCAGATACTTCAAAAGTTGGGAGTCAAATAAGTGGTGAGCCTGTACAGCGTATAAAAATACGTGAGCACAGGCAAATCCCAAAATTTAACTTACCAAATCTTGAAGTATCAAAGGTATACAAATTACCTTTAGAAGGAGGTTATGCAAGGAGTCTAATAAAGCCGGTGATTATGGTAGGAGGTAACGGTAAAAGACTATGGCCTTTGTCATCTAAGGATAAACCGAAACAGTTTAAAAAAATATTGAGTGATCTAACTTTACTTCAGCAAACATTAAACTGAAATAAATTTTTAGGACAACCTACTATTATTAATTCCAAAAAATATGAATCAATCACTAAAGAACAAGCAACAACAATAGATGTAGAAATAGCATTAATTACTGAGCCTTTACAAAAAAATACTGCCGTTTGTGCCATTATTATGGCATTATCGACTACAACACAAGGATTTGATATTGTAGTGTTACTACCTTCAAACCATCATATAGCGGATGATATAAATTATCTTAATACCATAAATAAAGCTTTACATTATGTTAATGAGTTCGGCATTTGCACTATGGGTATTCCTATAAATGTTATAAGTGCCAAGTATGGCTATATAAACACAGGATTATCAATTGCAGAAAATGCTTATCTAGTTGATCATTTCATTGAAAAACCTATATTAAAGCAAGCAAACATTTTCAAAGTAATGAATATTTTTGGAATTCAGGAATTTGTGTATACGATGTTAACTTCTTCTTAAACTTAGCAATGAACCTTCAACCTGATTTATTCTGTATTGCAGAAAAAGCATTTAATACTGCCGTAAAAAATGAGAATAGTTTGGCCATAGACAATGAGGCTTATAATGAAATCGCAGCAATTTCTATAGACAATGCCATAATGGAATATATTTCGGGAATGGTCATGATAAAAGCCGATTTTGCTTGGAACAATCTTGGTACTTGGCATTCCTTATTACAGGTAAAACACCGGAATATAAACGACAATTATTGCGAGGGAAACGTAGTAACAAGCAATACTACAAACTCTTTCATTAGTTCTAATAATAAATTAACTACCGTAGTAGGTCTTGACAATGTCATAATTATCGATACTATGAAAACGGTCTTTTGGTTGCCTATAAATCAAAAATGAATGATCTAGAGAAAGCTAAAATCCTATTTACTGCTCTTTTTAATGGAAAATCTGATTCATCACCGAATTATGAAATATATGAAAAAGCTTTTCTAAATAATATTTTATCTTCTGAAGAAATAAAATTAGAAACTATGAAGGGAAATAACGAAGCTTGTTATATTCTTGCTAAAACTTACGAAATAATTAATCGTAACCCCCAAGATGAATATAACTCTATGTTATTAACATTGATTGGAAGTAAATTAGGAAATACAGAATGTACACAGCTTGTTTATTCACATCCTATAAAATATACAAACTTTGAATCTACTGTTAACAATTTTATTCTATAGGACAACTTAATATCACTTTTGATGATGCTATATTATCAGCTGCTTACTCCGATACTTTAAATACTTCAATGTTAGGAGACTCAAATTATAATAATATGTATAACCTTGGTTGAACACCGCTAATATTCAAGGCTATTGACATAGCGTTATTGCTTATATATCCTATTTTTATGAGTTTAAACCTCATCATTCAAATATAGCTAATCTTATAAACTTCAAAAATCTGTAAGTTATAGGAACAACTTAGTAATAAAGCGGTTCATTTTAGTTGAGTTACAACATGGAAAATACTACAGAAGAACAAATAATAATATCTGAAGGCAAAAATGATGAAGACGTAGATGAAGAAGAGAAAAGGTTAAAAGCAGAAGATTCACGAAAGCAACTTAAAGCAATACTAATAACATTTGGTATTATTTTGACCGGTTTTTTAACTTTTACTTATTTCTTTTTTAATTACATCGAAGAAAAAGCGGAAGAATACAAACAACAGCAACAACAAGAAATTCAAAAAACTAATAAGAGTTGAATATTAGATTACCACACTTCTCCTTTAATTATGATCTTGTTGTATAGCTACGATGTCATTCCAGCAAGGTATTGTTGCGTAGATCCCACCCCGTCATTGCAAGCGACTGAAAGAAGCGTGACAATCCAGAAAAAATAACAAAAAAATGCTGTAAATCAGCATTTTTTACTGAATTGCTTAGTCAAAACTTACAGTTTTTCCTCGCAATGACGAAAAAAACAATCCACGCAGGCAATGCCCGCTCGTAATGACTATTTTTAAGTTTAGATTGCTTGAAATTAGTTTTATCAAAATCATAGATAAAATCTTTGATAATAGGCACTATAAAATGTTTAAATTTTCTTCCGCTAAATATCCCGTAATGCCCTGCCCCTTTTTGTAAATGGTATCTTTGCATTGATTCAGGTATATTTGAACAAAGTTTTAAAGCAGCTTTTGTTTGCCATACCGCTGCAATATCATCTAATTCCCCTTCAATACCGAGTAAAGCACATTTAGTAATATGTTTTAAATCGATCGGACGCTTCTCAGAAACTAATTGACCTCTTGCTAACGAAAATTGTTAGAATACTTCATCTATAGTTTGTAAGTAAAACTCTGCCGGCATATCCATACCTGCTAAATACTCATCATAAAATTTAATAGTATGATCGGCTTTTTTATAGTCAGCATTTAATAAACTTTGCCATAATTCTAAATGTGAATCTATATGACGAAATAAGTTTAAACTCATAAAACCGGCAAGTTGGCAGAAGCCGGGATATACTTTTCTACCATGTCCGGGATAGTTTGACGGCACCTGCATTGTAACCATTTGGCAGAACCATTCTAAACTTTTACTTTGAGCGAATTCATTAACTGCCGTGGGATTTTTTCTAGCATCTATAGGGCCGCCCATCAAAATCATCGAACTCGGCACATTTGGACTATTACTCTCCGACATTAAGTTAATGGCGGCAAGCAGTGGAACAGTAGGTTGGCAAACTACCATAGTATGAACATTCGGTCCTATAAAATTGATAAACTCCATTACGTAATCAATATAATCATCCATATCAAAATGCCCTGCTTCAAACGGCACATCACTGGCTTCCGTCCAATCTGTAATATGAATATCGGTATACAGTAATAATGCTTGTACTGTTGTTCTAAGTAAAGTAGCGTGATGTCCCGCTATGGGTGCTACTATTAATAATTGAGGTAATTCTTTTTTAAAACCTATTTTCTGAAAATGCCTTAGTTCACAAAAAGACTTTTTTAGTATAACTTTTTCATTAATGTTATAGGCTTTTTATCTCATATTAATATGCTTCTTTTAGAATTTTTATACCTAAATGCATTGGAGCCATTTGTGCTCTAAGCCCCTCTAACATATAATATGTATAATTAGTACTTAAATCACAGTTAATCATAATTTATCTACAAATTTAAAAATAATTAATATAAATTTAGTTTAACACTAAAAATTCTCAGTACATTAATTTTAGGACTCACAGCTTAAATTTTTATAAATGCGTGATAATAATGGTCTATATATAAATATGTTTATTTTTTCTTCTTATTTTGCTTAGGAATTTTATTTACGTGGTCATTTAATATTAAACCAAGTACTATCATTTACTTTCTGTTCTTTATAGAATGTATCAATATTATTTATATAATTTTCAAAATCTTTATTCTCTTCTGCTAACCTATTAGCCATATTCCAATCTATTTCCGGTCTTTCTCTAGCAGGAATTGATATTTTACTATCTTCAGGATTTTCTATATCTACTAAAATAAATCCTATACCATGCCTAGTATCATTTTATCTACTTCCAATTAAATCAGCAGCAACTAAATAACCATAATGTGCCCATGAGGAATTTGATAAAGCCTGAAAAAAAGATTCTCGTAAATTACTACGATTGATAATTTTTTTTGCTTCAAAAGACCAAAGCCTTGCTTGTTTTCATGCATAATATTTAGCACAATCTTTAATTAGTAAACTCCACTTTTCATTAAGAACTTCCATACCTACCCAATCTGGGGTAACCATTTATTATTACCTTTAGTTCCTTGTTTATTTAAAGAAAAATTATGCTTAATAGGCATATTATGAATCTTCAATTTGTTTTGAAGATATAATGCCAGTGCATCACATACTTGCACTGCGGTTATTTTATCTTCTTTATTTGCATTTATTTTAGGTTCTGTGGCTTGTTCATTATTGACATAGTAATCAGGGTTTTGTGAATAATAATACTTTAGCTTAGGTTTTAGCTCTATTCTAATATTAGGTTCTTGTCTTCGTTCAGCAGAAAGCTTACTACTGCTCATTTCACCTGCATCAATTCCTATAATCTCCTTATCTTTTTCTTCTTGAGTCTTGCTTCGTCAATGTGATTTTCTATAAGCCATTCAGCTATGCCATAAGAAGTAAATTTCTGATCTTCATGTACTTTTAAAAAACCAATGATGGTATTTTTGCGATTAAATTCCATATCAAATATACTAATAATTGAAATGCTATAAAATATACATGTTATTTTAAAAATTTCAACTTTAAATTATCAAACTTGATGTTTTTATGAAGTATTATTTATATATTTTTCAAATTTAGAAAATAATGTTTTAAAGTTATGAGTAGTAACATTTGCTACTTCTTTTGATGTTATATTTTTGAGTTCGGCAACTTTTTCAGCGACATACCTAACAAATGCCGGTTCGTTTTGTTTGCCTCGCATAGGTGTAGGAGCTAAATAAGGAGTGTCGGTTTCTATTAATAACCTATCAAGCGGTATATATTTGACTATTTCTTGTAAATCAGTAGAATTCTTGAAAGTTATAATCCCTGACATTGAAATATATAAACCGATATCTAGCATTTTTGCCGCTAGATTTTTTGAAGAGGTAAAGCAATGTATTAAACCTGGAAATGTGCTGTTACGCATTTCTGAGGTTAAAATGTCAATAGTATCCTCGTCTGCTTCTCTTGTATGAACAATAACAGGCAGGCGTGTACTAGACGCCGCATGTATATGTGCTACAAACAAATCTTTTTGTAATTTTTGATCGTAAGGCTGATGATAATAATCAAGCCCCGTTTCACCGATTCCGATAATTTTCGGATGCTGGGTTAGCATAATAATTGCCTCAGCATCTGAGTTCGGGAAGACGTAGTCTTGACGTAGCAATCTTGTCCAAGCTTCCTGAGATTGCCACAGCACTTGCAGTGCTTCGCAATGACTAATAAAAGAATTCACTTCACACGGATGCACCCCAACACTCGCAAAAACATTTTCATATTTTTCAGCTATCTCTAAAATAATAGGTAAATTTTCAATTTTAGTGCAGATAGTTTGCATATACTGCACATTATTTTCTAATGCTCTTTGGATGACAGAATCTAAAAGCACTGCGTCATACCATGGTTTGACTACGGTATCTAGAAAACAACTAATATTAGTTGTTTTAATACCCTCACTAGATCCCGCGATGCGATCGCGGGATGACAAGTTACTAAGTAAATTAAGATGACAATGTGAATCTATTAACATATTATACTCTTAGTAGGTGTGTCATACTGCGGTCTCGCCACGGTATGACACACTATTCAAATTTTGGAAATATTATGGTAGGTTCTAAAATATTGCTACCCGCTGTTAAAGTATAATCACGTATTAAATGCTTAAATAGACGTTCTTCTTTATTTACCCCTAACTGATCAAGCATTTTATTTGCTGAACTCGGTATAAACGGCAGAAGCATTATCGCAATATAGCGTAAAACTTCTAGTAAAGCATATAACACTTCTAACGTTTTATCTGGATCGGTTTTTTTCAAATTCCAGGGTGCTTCGCTATCAATATAGATATTTGCTTCTTCGGCCAAATTAATAATATTTTCAAGAATTTTATTAATCTCTGTTTTGTCCATCAATAAAATATTCTGCTCGACAAATTTATTTGCGGTTTTTAAAATCGGTAGCTCATATATTTTATCTATAACACCTTGCGTAAGCAAAGGCACTTTGGCATCATTATTCTTATAAACAAAAGATGTAGTACGCTGTAATAAATTACCTATTTTGTTTGACAACTCGCTATTAATACGGGTAATTAAATTACTACGAGCAAAATTGCCGTCCGCACCAAAAGTTACTTCACGCATCAGAAAATACCTAACTTGATCAACACCGAATTCATCAATTAACTTAATCGGATCAATGGTATTACCAAGAGATTTAGAGATTTTCTGCCCCTCATTCGTCCACCAGCCATGAGCCATAATTGTTTTCGGCAGTGGAACTTCTGAAGCCATTAAGAAAGCAGGCCAATAGACGGCATGAAAACGCAAGATATCTTTACCGACTACATGTAAATCAGCCGGCCAAAACTTACCGTAATTACTTTGTTCATCAAGATAACCGAGTGCTGAAATATAATTAGTCAGTGCATCAAGCCAAACATAAATTACATGTTTTTCATTATTTGGCACTTTTATTCCCCAATTAAAAGTAGTACGCGATACCGATAAATCTTTTAAACCCGATTTAACAAAGCTAATTACTTCGTTACGCCTTGATATAGGTCTGATAAAATCAGGGTTTGCTTCATAAAACTCAAGCAATTTATCCTGCCATTTTGAAAGATTAAAGAAATAGCTAGGCTCTTTAACCCATTCAACTGGAGCACCCGTCGGTGCTAAACCGTCCCTCGTAAGTTCCGACTCATCAAAAAAAGCCTCATCTCGCACTGCATACCACCCTTCATAAAAACCTTCATAAATAGTGCCGTTATCTAGTAATTTCTGCCAAAAAACAGCTACAACTTCTTTATGCCTGTGTTCCGTTGTTCTGATAAAATCATCATTGGAAATATGCATAGCAGTCATCAGATGACGAAAACTCTCTGATGTTTGATCGGTAAATTTTTGTGGGTCAATATTTTTATTAATAGCTGCTTTTTCTACTTTCTGCCCATGTTCGTCAGTACCTGTTAAAAACATTACATCGAAACCTCGAAGTCGCATGAAACGAGCGATTACGTCACTTGCAACGCTAGTATAAGCATGACCGATATGGGGAATATCGTTAACGTAATATATAGGGGTAGTAATGTAGTAAGTATTGTTCATAAATGCTTTTTTATTAACTCATGTATTTCAAGTGGACTTAAATCTGAAGCTTTAATTGTTTTTATTCTCTCAGGAAATCTATTACTTAATTCTTTAAAGCAATAATAGATTTTTTTATAAAAATCTATACCTCTTATGTCAAATTTATTGTTCATATTCCGTGAATTGACTCTCTTAATAGCAGTATCCGGCTCTACGTCAATAAAAAACGTAATATCCGGCATAAGAGAAGGCATTAAAGTTTTGTGCAGATTATAAACTAAATCTATGCCGTTTTCTAGCTCTAATCCTTGATAACATGCAGTTGAGTCAATAAACCTATCACATATTACAATATGTCCCTCTTGTAGAGCTGGTATAATTTTCCGTGCCATATGATCATAACGTGCTGCCATAGCTTGTAATAGCTCGGACATGGGTAGTAATTCTTCATGTACTAGAATTTCACGCATTGTTTCGGCTACAATAGTACCACCGACTTCACGAGTTAAAATAACGGGAGTATTTTGAGATTGTAAATATTCATAGAGCATTTGAGATTGAGTAGATTTGCCTATCCCTTCCCCTCCCTCAAATGTAATAAACTTTCCTTGTTTCAAATTATTCATTCATTACAATTACTTTAAGCTATAACTTTATAATCATATCTCTTAAAAAAATATTTACAAGGAAGATTACATACTTATATACTCCTACAAAACGAAGAGCTGTTATACGAAGATCAACTTGGGAAAGAGTAATCGGTCTGTAAGCCGAGGAGCGGAGCGTATATTAAACGTTCAGCATCCAAGGACTTACAAAGACATTGTCACCAATGTTCCAAATTCATCGAGTATAATCCATTATAAATTTTAAATTATTAATATATGAATAATTCATTAAGTAAAAGGGATTTTTCGATCCTAATCGGTAATGCGATGGATCATTTCGATACTGCACTTTATGGGTTTCTTGCTCCGCTACTTGCTGGTATTTTTTTTCCGAATCATGATAAAGGCATTGCTTTAATATTTACCTATAGTGTTCTTGCTGCGTCTTTATTTACACGTCCCATAGGCTCTTATTTTTTTGGTGTAATTGCTAAAAAATACGGCGGTGTTTTTGCTTTATCTTACTCTTTAATCGGCGTTGCTTTAACAACTAGCCTAATCGGTTTAATACCTTCACATGCTCAAATAGGCTGGCTTGCACCGCTATTATTAGTGTTGCTTAGAACAGTGCAAGGAGTATATTCCGAGGGTGAATGTGCCATTGCTAAATTATTTATTTTAGAGAATAAAGAAGAAAAAAAAGCGTTTAAAGCTTCTTACCTTTATCAAACATCTACTATGGTCGGTATTATTCTTGCTTCATTTATCAGTACTATAGTTTTAAATGTAGAGTATAATACATATTGGCGTTTATGTTTCATATTTGGCGGGCTTACAACACTGATAGGTTATTTTTTAAGAAAGCGCGAGGATATTGTAGTCAAGCCCTCATTGTCATCCCGCGGCTTGACCACGGGATCCAATAAAAAAGATAAAATTACTTTACGTAATTTTTGGATATTGTGGTCAAGCCACGGTATGACACCTGGGTCCTCTCCTCGCAATGACATAGTATCATCACTATTACAAGACTTAACTACAATTTGGAACTGTAAACTAAGTATCTTACGCATTAGTTTTGCCATAGGTTTCTCATATATGACTTATATAGTGCCTTTCGTCTTTATGAATAGTTTTATTCCGCTTATCACTGATATATCACTCGAAATAATGATGAAATTTAATACTGAATTTCTGATTTTTGATATGATTATGATTCCGATAATAGGGCATCTAACAAAAAAGCTACATTACCTTAAAATACTAAACGGTACTCTTATTTTAATGAGTTTAAGCATAATTCCTTTATGGCTCTGCTTGAATAATGCATCTATATGGTATGTTAATTTTGTACGTATTTGGATTATAATACTCGGTGTCGGGTTCTTGGCACCTTTGAACTGCTGGCTAAATGATTTATTTAAAACTGCCGATAAATATATGCTAGTCGGTATCGGCAGTAGTATAGGTGCTTCATTAATCGGACGTCTTACTCCGTCAATCTGCCTAATGCTATGGTATGTAACCGGTAACTCTTTATCAATTGCGGTTTATATAACCGCAATATCGATGGTCACTTTATGGGCTGTTAGAGGAGTTGTTGCACGGATCAATGTCATTCCTGCAAAAGCAAGAATCCAGTAAAACATATAAAAATTAAATTCTTATATGTTTTTTACTAGAAATGTAATACTTACAGCAATATTAATGTTATTTTATGGATTCCTGCTTTCGCAGGAATGACATCAAGAACATTATCTAATTCCTAATAGGAAAAGAATTTAATAAAACACCATACTCAAAACTAATCCGATATAATTATTAGCTCTGAATCTTGTCATACAATTGGCAGGATTTTCAATATCAAGAGTTGCTACTTGCAATATCAGTAAAATTAAAGCAGCTAAAATAGGTAAATAGTCGATATTATGATTAGCCATTTTTGTTGCTAGAATAAATAACAATATAAAACCTATATAACATATATAAAGCCAAAGCTTAGAATGCTTGTTCTCTAAATATATACTTAACGATTTCACTCCTATTTTCTTATCATCTTTTATATCCATATATCCGTAAATCGTATCATAACCGATGGCCCAAAAACAGCATGCTAAATACATAATAATCGCTGCTATATCAAGTGTATCCTGAACTGCCGCATAAGCTATTAAGGCCCCTAGCTTAAAGGTAAATCCCAAAAAGATTTGCGGGAAATACGTAATACGTTTCATTAACGGGTATAGGCTAATCATTATTACCGCAAAAAAACCTGTATATATGGCTGTTTTGTTTAAAAGTAGCAAAATACAAAGTGAGATAACGCTAAGCATAAAGAGTATCAAAATGGCATAAGAAACAGATAAAGCCTTGCTAGCTAAAGGTCGCTCTTTAGTCCTTGCAACATGTTTATCAAATTTTCTATCAAATATATCGTTAATAATACACCCGCTACTTCTAGCTGTTATACTACCTAAAATAAATAATGGTAATAAATGTATTAACTCCGTTCTTGAGGGGTTGGCAAGCAGTAACCCAAATAAAGCAGGAAAAAAAACCAGAAAATAAGCTACCAGCTTATCTGCACGCATTAATTTTAAAGTAAGCAAAAGTTTGTTCATGATGAGCATATTAAACTTTAAATTTAAATAAATATGGATATTATAGATAATTTAAGATAAAATACACCACGAAATAAAGCTACTAGATTTTTATGGTTAAAAAATTAAAACATGATTCATTAGTAAAAATAATAATGAACGACCCGGTAGCAGCACAAGAATTTTTGGAATATTATTTACTCAATGATTTTAAGAATTTAGTAGATTTATCAAAAATAACGGTAGAACAAGAAAGCTATATTGAGGAATCTTTAAATAAGAAATATAGTAATATAACATATAAAATTAGCACCAATAATAAAGAAGAAGCATTTGTTTATGTATTAGTAGAAGCCCAATCAACAATTGATTATTGGACGGCTTTGCGGTTATGGAAATATACACTATTATTATGTGAAAGACATAAGCAAGGAAAGGATAAATTACTGCTAGTTTATAATTTAGTTATTTACAACGGTAAAGAAATTTATAATGCTCCAAGAAATCTGTGGAGTTTATTTACTGATAGTGTGATGGCAGAGAAATGAATGGCGGGAGATTATCAATTAGTAGATTTGCAAGCTATGACAGATGATGAAATCGTCAAGAAAAAACATTTAGGTATGCTAGAATATATGATGCAGCATATCCATATGCAGGATATGATAAAACTATGGGAGAAGTTTTTAACAGAGTTTAAGCATATTATAATATTGGATAAAGAAAAAGGTTATATTTACCTAAGATCGTTCTTATGGTATACTAACACAAAATTATCAAAACAAAAACAACCGGAATTAGTAGAAGTATTGGATTACCGCAAGATAAGGATACTATTATGAAAACTATCGCTGATACATATAGAGATGCAGAAAAGGTGCAGGGTATTGAGATAGGCAAAGCTGAGGGCGAACATAATAAGGCAGTAATTATAGCGAAGGAAATGTTCAGTCAGGGCTTTAAAATTCCTGTTATTGCCAAAATTACAGGTCTTCAAGAAACTTTTGTTCGCTCAATTGTAAATAAGTCATTAATCATGCAAGCACCACTTGCACAAATTCTAAATATCCATATCCTCCCAAAGAAAAGCATCTATTGTCATAATCACATATAACCTTTATAATAATATTCTTGAATCAACTACAAAATCTATGAAAGAATTTCCAAAAAATTATAACTTTACCGAAAATGAAAAAAAGTGGCAGCAAATTTGGCAAGAGAAACAAATTTATGCTTATAATCCAAACGTTGCAAAAGAAGAAACCTATGTAATCGATACTCCGCCTCCGACAGTTTCAGGGCAGTTACATATCGGTCATGTTTATAGCTATACGCAAACCGACTTTATTGTACGTTTTCAGCGTATGATGGGTAAAAATATCTTTTATCCTATGGGTTTTGACGATAACGGGCTACCGACCGAGAGACTTGTTGAAAAGCAGAAACAGATCAAAGCTTATAATATGGATCGATCTGAATTTATAAAAATTTGCGAAGAGGTAGTAGAAAATGAAGAAGAAAAGTTTAGAAGTCTATTTAACCAAATAGCTTTATCGGTTGATTGGAGTTTAGAGTACCAAACTATTAGTCCGTTATCACGAAAAATATCACAAATGTCTTTTCTTGATTTAGTACAAAAAGAGGAAATTTATCGTGCTAATCAACCGATTTTATGGGATCCGGTAGATGGTACAGCTCTTGCCCAAGCCGATATTGAGGATAAGGAAAAAACCTCTTTCATGAATTATATTACGTTTAAAACCGAGCAAGAAGACCCGCTTACTATAGCTACTACCAGACCTGAGTTATTACCGGCTTGCGTAGCTGTATTTTATCACCCTGACGATGGACGTTATAAGCATCTAGCAGGTAAATCAGCTATAACCCCACTTTTTAATGAGCAAGTTCCACTGCTTGCTGACCCTTTAGTACAACAAGATAAAGGTACGGGACTGGTAATGTGCTGTACGTTTGGTGATCAAACGGATATTACTTGGTGGAAGACGCATAATCTACCTTTAAAAACTATTATCACTAAAAAAGGTACAATAGACTTCCAACATAAAACTTCTATAGATGGGTTGAAAATTAAAGAAGCTCGAACAAAAATAATAGATATTTTAAAAGAACAAGAGTTGCTTATTAAACAAGAAGACATCACTCATACCGTTAAATGTGCCGAAAGGTCAGGTGCTCCTCTTGAGATACTAACTGTACCGCAATGGTTCGTTAAAACTATATCACATAAAGAAGAATTGCTTAAAAGAGCGAATGAGTTAAATTGGCATCCTAAAAATATGAAGATTCGTTTAGAGAATTGGATTAATGCCATTAGTTGGGATTGGTGTATAAGTAGGCAGCGTTATTTTGGTGTGCCTTTCCCTGTTTGGTACTCTAAAAGAGTAGGTGAGGAAGGAAAAATCTTATATGCCGATGTTACGCAGCTGCCTATCGATCCGTTAAAAGATTTACCTATGGGTTATAGTAAAGAGGAAGTAGAACCTGATTATGACGTAATGGATACTTGGGCAACAAGTTCCGTTTCGCCTCAACTTTCTACTCATGGGATTTCTGACGATTTCGCTGTTAATAAAGATAGGCACAATAAATTATTTCCGATGGATTTAAGACCTCAAGCACATGAAATTATCAGAACTTGGGCGTTCTATACTATTTTAAAAGCTCACTTACACCAAAATACTTTGCCGTGGGAAAACATCATGATAAGCGGTTGGTGTTTAGCTGAAGATCGAAGTAAAATGTCAAAATCTAAGGGCAATGTTTTAGTTCCTGAAAAACTGCTAGAACAATATGGTTCCGACGTGATACGTTATTGGTCGGCAAATTCAAAGCTAGGTGCTGATACCGCCTATTCTGAAGA
The DNA here is from genome assembly GCF_000965185.1 of Rickettsia argasii T170-B. Lineage (NCBI taxonomy): Bacteria > Pseudomonadati > Pseudomonadota > Alphaproteobacteria > Rickettsiales > Rickettsiaceae > Rickettsia > Rickettsia argasii. The sequence continues at coordinate 106,652 of NZ_LAOQ01000002.1, read as the reverse complement.
CGTTATGAAAAATGGCAAAAGGCTTGTTAACAAGCTATGGAATGCCGCTAAATTTGTTTTTATACATTTTGATAAACTGAAAGGTGAAGATAAAAAAGCGAGTTTACTCGATATTAAAGAAAAAATCACTAACGAGTTTGATAAATGGATGGTTAATAAACTAGTGGAATTAGTTAAGCTAGCTACAAATGAGTTACAAAACTACGAATATGCAAATGCTATGCATCTGACGGAAAAATTCTTTTGGGTGGTATTTTGTGATAATTATTTAGAAATAAGCAAAACAAGAAGCTATGATGAGGAACACAAAAATCCACAAGGACAATATAGTAGCATATTAACTTTATATCATGTTATGCAAACGTTACTGAAACTATTTGCACCTTTCATGCCGCATATTACCGAAGAATTATACCAAATATTATATAGTGAAAATTCTATTCATGTTAAAGGTAGCTGGGTTAATTATAGTGACTTAAATTATGAAATCAATGCAAAAGGAGCAGAAGGGCTGCTTGAAATATTAGATATCGTCAGAAAATTCAAAGCTGAGAAGCATCTATCTATAAAAGCTCCAATAAAATTGCTTGAAGTTAGCGGTATAGTATTATCTGCAGAATTAGCAGAAGATTTAAAAAACGTCACATCGGCAGAAGAAATACAATTTGAGATGAAAGATGATAAAATTAAAGTCAATATTATCCTTTAAAAATATTATAGGTTTAATATTAATTATATTTGCCGGTATATTTTTTTATGCTTATATATTAGAACATGACTGGCGGTATGTAACCTTAAGTGATGAACAAGTGAAAAAATACAGGATTAGCAAGAAAAAAGCTATTGCCCTTTATCAGTTAATGAAAGACACTCATGAGCTACTTGGTAAGAATAATATTAATTATTGGATAGAAGGCGGCACTCTGCTTGGAGCCGTTAGACATCAAGGCATAATTCCTTTTGACGATGATTTAGATATCGGCATTATGCATGAAGACGAAATACGTTTGCAACAAATATTACCGCAATTTGAGCAACTCGGTTATACTGCTTCCTATGAGAGAGCTTATAATATATGCAAAAAAGCTTGTTTAGATATTTTCGTATTTCATAAAGAAAATGATAAATTTGTTCTTTTTAATCAAAGTATGCGTAATAAATATCCAAATGATTTTTTTTATGATTATGAGCTATATCCTTTAAAAAAATATAAATTTGGTAGTATAGAAGTATATGGGCCATTTGAATATAAAGAGAATTTGAATAGACAATATCTAGAATGGGATAAATATGCAATAATATACAGCCCTCATAGCTTACATTTACCTTTGTTATCGAATATCGAGAAAAAAACTAAATTTATATTAACTCCGGAATTGTTAAAACCTGCTCAGCCACTCGGACCACTAGAAGATAAAGTGAATATAGTCAATTCAGCTACATTTAGTGGTATGTGCGAGGATACAGCTTATAATTAAATGTCGAATTGGTAATGACTATTTCGATATAAGCAACGAAATAGTCATATGATTTACATTTGCCTAGATTACCTTTTTTGCAAAAATTCATATCAAACAAGTTGAGATAAGATAAGTAATAGCCGGTACTATCCATAAATCCGGTTTATCAAAGCAAGAGCCTGAAATAGCTTGTTTATTTTGAATTACTTGAAAACTAAACTCAGGGTTAAGTAATTCATGAAAATATTTTAAGCTTGAAGAAACGGTTGAGTCACTTACTTTTGCTTCCACTAAAATCCACGGTTGGTTATCTTTTGTTATTACTAAATCGACTTCACGTTTTTATTTATCACGCAGACAGTATAAACCAAAATCACCAAGCCCTGTTTCGTTCCAAAAATATACGGCTTTTAAAAGGTGAGAAGCTACAAGATTTTCAAATCTCGTTCCTATATCTTTTATTTGCGACCAATCCCAAAGGTAAATTTGTGGCTCTTTTATCAAACTTTTTACAACATTTTTAGACCAAGGTTTGATAGCAAAACAATAATAATGCTTTTCTAGCAAAGAGAGCCATCTTCTTATTGTTTGGTCTGAAACTCTAACTTTGTTAGCAAGGTTTGTATAGCTTATTAATGAGCCTGCTTGCTCATTTATAATGCTAGTAAGTAATGATAACGCATAAATATTGTTGATATCTTCAGTATTTCTTACATCTTCTCTAAATAATTGCTTGAATCTTTGATTACTCCATATTCTATGAAATTTAGCAGTTGCTTTTAAATAACTTTCTGCAAATCATCCAAAATTTATTAAAGCTTCAAATTCATCTATAGTGATATTTTGGGGGCTTTTTATATAATCAATGTCATTATCAATTAGCTATTTCAGATACCGGTAACGGATGCACGGTTAAACTTATATAACGTCCCATTAGGCTATCACCGCCTTTTTTATATATATTTAATTTGGCACTACCTGTTATAATAAATTCAATATTTTCTCCGAATTTATCATAAAATCCTTTTACAAGATTTTGCCAATCTTTATATTTATGAATTTCATCTAATATTAAGCACGGTTTCTTATCGGATATAGTAGAAAGTAGATTTTTAAAAAGTTCGGTGTGTTTGTTTAAGATTTTATTTCTATCTTCTAGATAATCCCAATTTAGGTAAATTGAATTAGGATTAGGTTTAATTACTTGTTTTGATATTGTAGTTTTCCCTACTTGCCTTGCTCCGCTTATAAATACAAGCTTACCGTAATTTGTTAGATATTCTTCAACTTGCTTTTTATATAACCTATCCATTATAATATTTCTATAAGTTTATAAAAATATTATAGGCTAATATCGAAATAGTCTTACTTGTAGTATTGAAATTGAGCATTGCCTAGAAAAAGTTTTTTTATAGTTTAGCCTTCCGATGTCATTCCCACGAAAGCGAGAATGCTTTGTTGCGTGGACCAGTTTCCTAATTGTCATCCCGCGACTTGATCGCGGGATCCAGTTTAAAACATTAAAATTTTAGTATTTTAAGTTGTGTTTTTGGATATCGTGGTCAAGCCACGGCATAACACCGAACGGGTTTTTCAGTCCACACAACAAGACCTGCACAGACATGACATAAAACGAGCCATGCAACAACACCTGCAGTAACTCGCAATGACTATATCAACCTTTTCTAGGCAATGCCAAAACAATTAGTGCAAATTATGCGGTACTTTAGTATTATTTAACATTAAACTTTGCTTCATTCTATGCCTTATTTATTACCAACTATTATAACTACGCTACTTATTTTATTAGCGCTAATAATTTGGTTTTATTTAAAAACTCAAACCTTAAGGACACAGCTACAATTTTTATCAGAGCAGAATCTAGAAATTAGCAATAATAACCAATTATTAAATCAAGAAAAGATAGGATATTTACAGAAAATTGAGCAATTGAAGTGTAAAATAGAATATCAAGCACAGACTATTAAGGATTCAGAAAAAATAAGAGAAGAGTCATTTTCATCGGCTAAAGCTGCGTTATTTGATTTAGGTCAAGATTTGTCTAAGCAATTAATAGCGATACATAAAATGGAAAACACGGCAGCAAGAGAGCTAGCCGAGAAAAATATCGCTACTGCTTCAGGAAAATTTAATAGTGAGTTTGAACGGTTAATTACAATGGTGGGAGCATTAAATAAAGATATAGAGCAATCAAAAGGTACGGTTGATTTGATAAAACAGTCTCTGCTTTCTCCGATCGGGGCTGGGCTACTTGCTGAGATTACCCTTGAGAATATCTTAAAATCTTCGGGCTTACGTCCTAATTTAGATTTCATTATGCAATACGGTCTAACTACCTCAGATAGCGGAAAGCTAAGACCTGATGCGCTCATTTTTCTTCCTTCCGGTAATTTAATGGTTATTGATTCTAAAGCTTCAAAGTTTCTTGTAGACGAGCAAGATAATAACATGAATCTTAATAAAACTATGAATTACCATTTAAAATCTTTGGCAAATAAAGACTATGCCGCAAATATTTTAACTAATCTAAACAAAAAGGATCAGAGCTTTAACAATGTTATTACTTTAATGTTTTTGCCGACTGAACAAGCGGTTGAGAAAGTTATTGCAGCCGACCCTGAATTTTTACAAAAAGCTTGGGGCTGTAATATCTTTCCGGTAGGACCTAGCGGACTTATGAATATGCTATCATTTGCAAAATTTCAAATTACCGATCATCGCCGTTCAGAAAATTATAAGGTAATCATTGAAGAAGTGAGAAAGCTATTAAGCTCCATAGGTACTATAGCAGATTATTCTCAAAAGATCGGTAATAACCTGCATAATATGGTTACTAATTACGATAAATTTGCTGCCTCGTTTAATCGTAATTTTATGTCAAGAGTAAAGAATATTCAAAAACTCGGTATTGATTCAGGGAATAAAGCCATGCCGGCTACCTTAGAGCGTTATCAAATCGTTTCCTCTAAATCTGAGATTATTGAAGTGGAAGCAGAAAATCCACCACAAATAGCAGAAAAATTATAAATAAATTTTTCTCGTAATAGGTAATTTAAATGTTAAAAAAAACTTTCCATAATTTGTATAGCCATATTATTACTATGTGTAAGCATATAAGATTAAAGCTCCTAAAACAGAAAACAAACATGCTATAAGAGTGAGCTTTATTAATATGTGGCTGGGCTTTACAATAGACGAGCTACCGATGATAAAAGAAATCATTGAAGCAAACGGACGAACAATTGTTATAGATCATAACAATTATGACCTTATTATTGATAGTGTTTTTGGTCAAAGAACTATTAGTAATAAAGATAGTATAAAGATATTTTTTACCGGTGAATCCGTTAGACCAAAGCTAGAAAATTATGATATATCTATAGGTTTTGATTATATAGATCATCCAAATTATATAAGAATACCTTTATATATGTATTGTACTAATGACGTCAGTACTGAATATAAACGCTCAAAATATAATCCGAATAAAACGTATTTTGCTTGTTTCTTAGTCTCTAACGGTATAGAAGATCCTGAGAACGACGGCTGCATAGCAAGAAATCGATTTTTTCATAAATTGTCGCTGTATAAAAAAGTAGTAAGCGACAGTAAATATTTAAATACTGAATCTACAATTATACCAAAAGAAAAAACTCGTGAATGATTATCTAAATGTAAATTTGTTATTGCTTTTGAAAATAAAACATATGAGAGGTATGTTACTGAAAAACCTTTTCAAGCTTATTTAGCAGGAGCAGTACCTATTTTATATATTATGCAGATAAAAGTTATATAAAAGATGTAAACCCTAATGCAGTAATATTTGCTAAAGATTATTCAGAAGAAGATTTATATAATTATATTATTTCTGTTGATAAAGATGATGAAAACTATTATAAGATATATAATAATAAGATTGTACCGACTTCAGAAAATAATTACATCGCAGTAAAAGAAAAATTAAGAAAAAAATTACCCTCATTAAATACAAATTAAAAACTATTTTTATAATATCAATTATAATTATTTGTTTATCATTGCTTTTTATATTTTTAAAAACTTATCAAATAGGTTCTACTCCACTTGAAGTAAAAGATATTAAAATTTTTATAGTAAACCTACGCAGCACTGATAGATATAACAATATTAGTAAACAATTCGACAATAATAATTTATTCTATGAAAGGTTTAGTGCAGTAGACGGTTATAATTTATCTATAACAGATGCAGGGGGAAAAAGATTTACCGGCTTAGATGTAAAAAATAAGCCTGCTCTTTTATCCCTTGATAACGGTTATACTGTACTTTGTTCTTCGGAAAATATAAATTATTATTCCGATAGCAAAATATTAAATCATACTTTAACGGCAAGTGAACTCGGTTGTTATTGTAGCCATAGAGAAATTTGGCTTAAAATGGTTAAAAACAATATACCTGATGCCCTAATAATAGAAGATGATGCTATACTAAATGATGATTTCCGTAATAAATTTTTAACAATGCTTAAGCATTTACCTACCGACTGAGATTTAATTTATTTGTCCTTGTCACATTCTAAAAACAAAATATTTTATAATATTTACAATAATCCGTATTTAAAGAAGATAGGTCATGGTGGTTACTTTAATACAACTACAGGTTATTTGATACACTTAAAAGCTGCTCAAAAACTTCTTGAATATAGCAAAAACTTTACTTTAGAGATTGATAATGTACCACGCTTTTATGCATAGCGAAGTGCAGTCCTATGTCACATCGCCTTTTTTAATACATGCAACACTTAATTCTGAAGATTCAATTATATTTGAAATGGAAAGAGCACATTAAATAACGTAAATTTTACAACCTTAATCGAGGTTTTGTGGACATTTCTAAAAAGATTTAATTTTGGCTATTTTTTGCTGCAAAATAGCAAATCAATTAGCAGTGTCCACAAAACCTCTAAGCATGGTACTTCTTCTGTAGGATCAATATCAATCACTGTATCATCGTTTGTGCCTGAGGTAACCTTATTAGCCAAATAAGGGTAGTAGCGGTTGTCTCGGCAATATTCTTGCCTGCACTACTAATTGCCTTGCCGACATTGAAATCCGATATAGCAGTTGTTAAAATATCTATTAAAGTTGCAAGACTTAAGAATTTTAAATCTTTAATAGACTCAAACATTATTAAAGGTACTATCGCTACGGTCAATCTTGCCGCATCATTATAGTAACACTTTTGCAAAAACACATCATTAGTTAATTTTTTGCTGGTGATATTTTCTATAACTTTATTGCCGTAATATGTTGATACTAATAAAGAAGCAAGACGCAACAGATATAATCCAAAATCAGTGTGGCTATTGCCGCACATATAGTAGTACTCTTCCATCCATGATAGATACTAATGTCTGATTCAATATTGTTAAAATCTATATCTTGATTGGTAAGTTTATTATATATTGCCTGAAGTTTTATTTGCGTATTCTTATCTGTTTTGGAATGTTTATATAGTAACTGAAAATATGGTTTAATTTCTTCAGCTGTAAATTTCTTATGCTCAATTAAAGCCGGTACAATTTTATCATGCAAAAATTTAATTAATTTATTTTGCATAAAATTTGTAACTTTACTTTGTTCTTCTAATACTCCTGCAACTGTATACCATCGTAAAGCCTGTAATACAATTATACGATTAATAGTATCATTATTTAATAAATCAATAGGCTACAACCCTACATTAGCAGCATATCTAAAACAAATCGCAGTTGTATTTACGGCATCATTAGCAAAACTTGGAGTGTGATCAAATAAAAATTTAACATCTTCAGCATTGTCATTGTTATTTTCTAATGCTTGAAACATATTATTATTCATCTCTTTAGTTTGTCTATTTGATAAGACCGTACACCGGGAAAGATAATAAAATTTGTAGCATCGCAAGTCTAGTGGTCGGTAAAGCACATAATTCATACCAAGGATCCTTTTCATCAATTACATATGAACGTAAAGCAATTACACCCACTATACGAGAAACATAAGTAATTGCTATTTTACCTGAATGATGATTACTAACTAAAGCTGATTTTTCGGTTAACCAAGAAGCAATTTTGTGATCTTCATTATACTTATCACTAGCTTTTTCTATTCTAGTAAGACTTTGCTCTAATGAATTAAGATAATTTGCAAAATTTAAATGAGCTTTTTTTACTATATTAAACTCGTTTTTATAAGAGGAAGGTGCATTTAAAGTATTTGTAAGTAATATTGCTTTAGTTATATAGCGATATAAAAAATATTCTCTCGTCAGAAGATATGCCATAGCATCGATTTCTTTGGCTGCTTTAATCAAGTGTTCAGATTGATCTAAATTATTTTTTAAAAACACTTGGATTTAGTAACTAGGGTACTAAACTCTAATGAATTTATACCCCCTATATCATCTAGCATAGCATCAATGATATTCTTGTTTTCTACTCCTATTAACTTCTATAGCTTTATACATTTCTGTAGCTTTATACATAAAAAATGATCTCGATTATTTAACTCTTCAAAACAACGGCTCCATTGAGAATGATCAATATTATTATCTTGATACTTTCCGGTAGCAGCTACTTTACTTAACATTGTTTCTAAATATTGAGTATAAATCAAACTTTGATCTAGTGTCGGTAGATCTTTAAAATTTTTATCACAGAACCATATTTTCCATACCTCACCTAAATTAAAACTAGCAAATGCTGTAGTAGTTTTCCATAATCTTACGCCTAAATTTGATATATCATTATAATATTGTATTATTACTTCTAGTTTATTACTCATAATTTCAATTAAATAAATATTAAAAATATGAACATCTCTTAATATTTATTCAAATCTTTTATATATAATCATTTATAATCTTTAATTATTTTATTATGAGATAACATTAAAGTCACACACGAGCAACCCCAGTTTATGATAAGAGAGAAGAGGATTGGGTTATAAAAGTTTTTAACCAAAAAAACAATAGTTGTGGACATAACATATCCTTTTTTATCTTCTATTGGCAACAGGATCTGATTAATGATATAAAAGTCAGTACCTGAATCGTTTATATTATAATGAGAATACTAGTAACAGGAGCTAACGGCTTTATTGGATCATATATTACAGCTGAATTATTAAAGAATAATTATAAAGTAATATGCTGTGTTCGAGATGTTGAATCGACCAGGAAAAATTCCCTACTGCAGAAGTGATATACTGTGATTTTAATATAGACCTAACACCACAAAGCTGGATAAATAGATTAAATAACATAGATATAGTTATTAATGTGTCAGGTGTGTTAACGTCTAGTCATGCAATAATATTGACAATGTTCATGTCAATGGTCCAAAGGCTCTATTTAAGGCTTGCACCCTTACTAACGTACAAAGAATTATTCATAATAGACTGGGTAATTTTACAACCGTCTCTTGTTTACGCAAGCGGTTGTTATGGTGGTACCTCGCTATTTAGGGCTCTTGCAACATTACCGTATTTTATTCCTTTAATAGGTGATTGTTTACAATAATTTCAACCTATTCATATTGATGATTTAACGAAAGTAATTATTCACTGTATAGAAAGGGAAGGAAAAATCCACACATTATTAAAAATAGTTGGACCAGACATAGTGACCATGAAGGATATCTTGCTTGGATTCAGAAGATGGCTTGGAGTCAATCCTGGAAGACTAATAAAAATTCCTTTAATATTCATTAAAATAGCGGCTAAATTAGGGGATTGTCTAAAAATAGGACCATTAATTCTACTGCGTATAATATGTTACTTCAACCTAATATTGCTGATAAAAAAGATTTTATCGATTTTACTTCTATAATCCCTAGAAACTTGCAACAAGGTTTTGCAACCAAACCTTTAACCGTACAATCCATATGGCACACTAGGCTTTATTTTTTAAAACCTATAATAAAAATTGTCTTAGGACTATTTTGGATAATGACAGGAATTATTGCAAGCATTTTTGTTTATGATGCTAGTATGCAAATTATAATATCACTAGGATTTGATAAACAAATAGCACCTTACATATTATATGGAAGCTGCTTTACAGATATTATTTTTGGCATTCTACTAATTATCAAAAATACAACAAATAGGATATGTAGTTTATAAATTTTATTAATACTAGCTTATACTCTACTATTAACATATCTTAAGCCAATATTGTGGCTAGATCCGTCCCCCTTGGTCCGATATTTAAAAATATTCCAGTAATATTACTTACTTTAGTATTCATGGCAATAGAACGAGATAAATAATGGATTATCTTTTTATAAAAACTATGCATATTATTAGCTCTACCATTTTATTTGGTACTGGAATTGGTACTGCTTTTTTTATGTGGTGGGCAAATAAAACCGGTGATTTGAATGCAACAGCATATGCAGCTCGCACTACAGTTATAGCTGATCTTCTTTTTACTACTCCAACTGTGATAATTCAACCGGTTAGCGGCATAATATTAGTAAATATGCTTGGCTATAATTATTCTGATTTATGGCTTACCTTAACTTATATCAGATACATAATCGCCGGTAGTTGTTGACCTCTGGTGGTATGGATTCAAATTCCACTACGAAATATGGCACTTGAAGCATTAAAACCGCAAATTCCCCTACCGGAAAAATATTATAAATTATTTAAATTATGATTCTACCTAGGCTGGCCGGCATTTATCAGTTTGAGTATTATTTTTTTCTTAATGGTATTTAAACCGCTATAATACTAGCTTAGGATAAATTTTATACTAAATTAGTATTGTCCCGTGGTCAAGCCGGCGTTGTTGTGTGGATACCCACCCATCATTGCGAACAGTCGTAGGTCTTGTTGCAGGCTTGTCTATGTCATTCCCGCGTAGGCGGGAATGACATAGACAAGAAATAATATTTACGCCGGTATATCTGCAATAATCGGTTGTTTTTTGTTTGATTTTGTAGAAATGAGAGAGGTCATTATCGGTTCGACTAAGCCGTTAACTACCTCTTTTGTAATAGTAACACGCTGTTTTTTTAGCTCGGCAACTTTATACATACTCTCAAGCAAAAGATGCTCAAGTATTGAACGAAGTCCTCTTGCTCCCGTCTTTTTAGCTAGAGCTTTTTCGGCAATAGCTTCTAAGGCTGAATCATCAATTACAAGCTCAGCATCATCAAGCTCAAATTGTTTCTGATATTGCTTTACTATGGCATTCTTAGGTTTAGTTAAAATTGTAATTAAAGCTTCTGTGTCTAACTCATCTAAAGTAGTAACGATGGGTAATCTACCGATAAATTCAGGAATTAAACCGAATTTAGTTAAATCCTCAATCTCTAGGGATTTAAGAATCTCACTATTATTTTTCTCTTTATCTATATTTACGTTAGCTGCAAAGCCTATAGAACTATTATTAGTTCTTGAGGTTATAATGCTATCAATCCCCATAAAAGCACCACCGCAAATAAATAAGATATTTGAAGTATCTAACTGTACGAAATCTTGTTGTGGGTGTTTCCTACCGCCTTGAGGAGGCACGGAAGCAACTGTTCCTTCCATAATTTTAAGTAATGCCTGCTGTACTCCTTCACCCGATACATCCCGTGTAATAGAAGGATTCTCCGATTTACGGGCAATTTTATCAACCTCGTCAATATAAATTATACCTTTTTGTGCTTTTGCTATATTAAACTCAGCTGCTATCAATAAACGTAGTAATATATTCTCAACATCTTCACCGACATACCCGGCTTCCGTTAAAGAAGTAGCATCCGCCATAGTAAAAGGTACGTCTAAAATTTTAGCAAGCGTTTGAGCAAGTAAAGTTTTTCCTGAACCAGTAGGACCGATCAGTAAGATATTCGACTTATTAAGCTCAACGTCATTATTGCCGGATTGTACATATTCAAGCCTCTTATAATGGTTATAAACCGCTACTGCTAAAATCTTTTTCGCTTGATCTTGCCCAACTACATAATCATTTAGAATTCCACATATTTTTTGCGGCGTTGGAATTGAAGAAGTAATTTGCTTTAAAGCAACTTTATTTTCTTCTTTCATAATATCTGTACATAAATCTATACATTCATCACAAATAAATACTGCAGGACCTGCTATCAGTTTTTTTACTTCATGTTGTTTTTTACTACAAAACGAACAAATCAATGCTTTTTTATCAGCTTCTACTACCATTAACTTTCTTTTTTATGTTTATTTTAACAATTCTTACTATAGTACTCTTGCGTACATATAATAATCTTTATGCTCATTTGCAACTATTTCATATTTTTTAAGAATTCCCTCCCTAGCAAAACCGCATCTCTCAAGAAGATTAATTGAACGAAAATTATCAGTAATTACTGTTGCTTGTACTCTTATAATACCAATATAATCAGCAAATTTTAAAATATTCTTTATAGATTTTAACATCATACCTTGACCCCAAAAATTAGGATCTAGATCATAACTTATTTCTGCTCTATGATGCTCTAGATTGATTATATTAAAACCGGCAGTACCTATTAATTTATTATCGTCTTTAATGGCAATTCCCCAATAAAAACTTCTATGATTTTTATATAAACTAGACCAATAACGTATTTCCTCTCCGGCTTCTTCTACGTCTTTAGGCCTATTGCTATCAGTTATATAAATGGCCATTTCCGGCTTACTCATATAATTAAAATAATCTTGTGCATCCTCCACGGCTAACTCTCGTAAAACTATATCGTTTAAATCAAGCACAGGAAAAGGGGCATATAAATGTCCTCTATTTATCATATATACTAACTATTTTTCTGTATAATATAAATATTGCATATTCATATTATACAGAAGATTTTTAAATAATGAGTATACAAGGTGAAAACGGTTTCCACCTTGTATACAAATTTACTTCATATTATTTTATTATTAATTATTTATGAGTATATATCTATAATTATACATACTTAATCGGGTCTTGTACATTATTCTTTTTAAAAGCATCAAGTCGTGCAATGCATGATAGACATTGACCACAAGATAAACCTTCTTCTGTTGGATCATAACATGATATTGTTTTACTATAATCTACTCCAAGCTCAAGCCCTTTTTGAATTATTTGCTCTTTGGTCATATTTATTAAAGGAGCATGGATAGTAATTTTTTCTCCATTTACTCCTACCCTAGTTGCTAAATTTGCCATTGCTTCAAAAGATTTTATATATTCAGGACGACAATCAGGATAGTTAGTATAATCATTAGTGTGTACCCCAATAAAAATATCTCTAGCTCCTACAACCTCAGCAACGCCTAGTGCGTAGCTTAAAAATATTGTATTACGTGCCGGTACATAAGTAACCGGTATGTCACTTGGTAATTGATCTGTGTTTTTAAATTTTGGTACATCTATATTATCATCAGTCAATGCAGAACCGATAAATGACTGCAAATCAATATTAATAACCCTATGTTGTTTTACATTATAATCTTTAATTAATCCTTGGATTTTTTGGACTTCCGGACTATTGCGTCTATGATAATTAAAACTTAGAGCATAAATTTCATAATCCATTTTGCTAACTATCTCAAGAACCGTAGTAGAATCAGGTCCACCGCTTAATAAAATAACTGATTTTTTTTTCATTGTTTTACCGATAAAGTTAATTTTTGAGATACTAAAGCATCTAAACTAATTTTTGCTCTAAGTGCTTCAAGTACTAAAGCTCGATGCACACGTTTATCTACTCTAACATTAAACTGTCCGCTATACTCTTTCCTAGACGGAGCTAAGGGGATAGATTGATTATGACTTATATAACTTTCTTTCATTAAAGTCCAAGCTTGTTGTAATTCTTGCAGTGCTTTTTCAGGCGAATGGCCAAAAGCTGATACATTCGGTAGCTCTTCAAACCTTGCTAGCCAATCTCCATCCGTATCTTTAAAAAGTTCTATAGTAAACCCATCAAATGTATCATTTGTTTTCATCTTCATTTCCTTTTGCAAAGTTTAAAAATGGTCGAACTTGATATTCTTTTGCCATATTCCCAAAAGTGTGAATAGATAACCTATTTCCTTTGGGCAAGTACCAAATCTGATGGCTACCTTTTTGCCTATCTTTAACCCAACCGCACTTAGTCATTAAAGTATGAATCAGAGAAACTTAATCCTTTAGGATTTTGTTTAGCTTTATTTATAAGTTTTATATACTGATTCATGTTGTAACTATATAGTTATAATATATAAGTCTAATAATATATGTTATATGTTAATACAATAAATATTCTTGACTAACTCCTTCTGATAATCTAAATTTATGGTGTTAATTTATGGCGGGTGTAGCTCAGTTGGTTAGAGCATCAGGTTGTGGTTCTGAGGGTCGCGGGTTCGAATCCCGTCACTCGCCCCATATTTTGGAATTGTTGTGTGGTTACCAAATCATCATTACGAAGAAAATTACAAAGTAATTGACGAAGTAATCCAGTAAAAAAATGCTAAAATTAGTACTTTTTTATTATTTTTCTGGATTGCCACGTCGCTTCGCTCCTTGCAATGACGATTTTTGACATCCATGAAACAACGCCTACAGTCGCTCGCAATGACATTTTTTTCTTATGGATATCAAACTTCTATATAGACTAGCTAAATATCTAAGGTTCTATAAAAAAGATTTGATCATCGTTATGATCTCTTTACTTAGCGTATCAGCTTCATTATTACTAATCGGTAGTGTTTTTAGAAATTTAGTTGATAAAGGCTTGAGCAAAGACCATATTTTATCGGTTGATAAATCTATATTATATATTTGTTTATTAATTATCATCTTAAGTATTGCCAGTTTTTTTCGTTCATATTTTATCAATAATGTTGCTGAAAAGGCAGTTACTCAAATAAGAAAAGAAGCTTATAGTAATTTAATTAATTATGAAATTGAAGAGTTTGAAGAACTAAAAATCGGCGATATAATTTCACGCCTAACAAATGATATAGATCAAATATCTACTCTCATTGTTAATTTCTTATCTTTTTTTATTCGCAATTCGGTGATGCTAATTGGCGGCATTACATTAATGTTTTTTGAAAGCTTTAAACTCGCTTCTATAGTAATTATTACCATTCCTATCTTATTAATTCCTTTAATTAAATTCGGCAAGCATGTTAAGGTTTTATCTAAAAAAGCTCTAGAATCTAAGTCACTTTTAGCATCGGATATTGATGAAACTTTTAATAATATTAGAGCTATTTATGCTTTTAACCATCAAATAAACAAAATTGCCGATTTTGACACTAAATTACAACACTATTTAATATACTGCAAAACCCGTTTAAAAATTCGTGCTTTATTCTTTGCGATTTCAATAGCCGTTATATTTCTTGCGATTACTTTAGTCGTTTGGATCGGAGCTTCAGATATAGTGAAAGGCCATTTATCTGCGGGACAAATTATCTCGTTTATTTATTATGCGATTATCGCCGGAGTTAGCTGTGGCGGTATTTTTGAGCTACTAAGCGAAATGCATTTACCTGTTACAGCCCTTGAGAGAATAATTACAATTATAGATAAGACACCTATAGCACATAATAATTATTTAGAATTAAATAATTCCGATCCAATCTCGATAGAATTCAAAAATGTTGATTTTACCTATCATTCAAGACCTAATTTAAGGATTATTAATAATATGTCTTTGAAGATAAATGCCAATAAGTTTCTTGGTATTGTAGGTAGATCAGGTGCAGGAAAAAGTACTGTACTACAGTTACTGCTGCGTTTTTACCGGCAAGAAAACGGCACTATCCTTATTAACAATCAAGATATAACTCTTTTGAATCCTGCTGAAATTCGTAAATTAATTGCCTATGTTCCTCAAGAGGCTAGCATTTTTTCCGGCACTATAAAATCAAATATTATATTCGGTAATAATGAAGCAAGCGACGACGAAATAAATGAGATAATAAAAATTACAGGAATAGAAGAATTTGCTGCTAAACTTCATGACGGTATAAATGCTAAAATCGGTGAAAGAGGGGTTAGATTATCAGGAGGACAGAAACAAAGAATAGCTATTGCTAGAGCATTACTACGCATGCCGCAAATTTTGCTTCTTGATGAGGCAATGAGTGCTTTAGATACGATGAGCGAACAGAAATTACTAGAGTCTATAAAAAAAATAATGAAAGGGAACATTATTATATCAATTGCCCATCGAATTAGTAGCATAGAATCAGCTGATTATATTTTAGTAATAGATAAAGGAGGAGTAGTCGCTGAAGGATCACATAATGATTTATCTAAAAACTCAGAAACTTATCGAAATATTTGTAGAGAGCAGTTAACAATATAAAGGGGTATGTCATTCCTGCGAAAGCAGGAATCCAGTCAACCTTAATGTCATACCACGACTTGAGCGTGGTATCTTAGGGCATAATCTGTGAAACAAGATCCTGTGGTCAAGCCACGGTATGATACTGAACGCTTTTTACTGGATTCCCGCTTTCGCGGGAATGACAATAAAGTATATAATTGATATATTTGTTACAATAAAAGTTCCTTAGTATAAAAATTTAAATGTTTAATATAATTTAGCTTGAAAGCTGCCGTGGCTTTGTTATAATCGCAACTACAAAACAAAAAAGGTTTACAAAATGAAAAATTTATTAAAAATTTTATTAATTCTAGCTTTCGCGAACTCAGTATTTGCTTCATCAATGCAAATGCCTGCCCCAGCTTCAGTGACAACAACCCAAATACAAGCTATGAGTACTGACGATCAACAAGCTTGGGTTGCTAGTTTAACAGCAGATCAGTATAATATGTTAAGTCCTGATGTCCAAAAGTGGGTAATGGAGAATACTACCGATACTCAAAAACAAGCTTTAGGAATTAATCAGTAATATTTTAATTAATTTTTAAAATTGATATGGGACTGTTAACAAAATAATTTTAATTGATAATTAAAAAGAATTTTTAGCAAAAATTAATAAGAGTTTTGAAGGAATAGTTAATCCTATTTCAAAAAAGCCTTATAATTTGCAGTAAAAATAAATTTAATTAGCTTTAAAATTTATGTTGTTAATAGTCCCACATGTTGGAAATTATTATTCTTAACATATATTACTAAAAGTTTCTGCTTGCACTTCCTTTCAGTCTTCCTGTTATCGTGTCATGTATATACTCCTGATAAATAAAAATTTCTAGACGAGCATAAATATTCATTTATTCTTTCTTTAGTAAAACAATACACTCATTATTGTAAGCTATAAGAATATAGAAAGCTAATTTGTTGTGTGGCTTTGCTGCCATTCCTGCGTCCTTATTTATGTCATTCCCGCAAAAATGTTGTTGCGTGGAATGAAGCAATCTTGGGAAGAATTCCTGAGATTACCATGCTCACTAACGTTCGCTCGCATCGGTTTTTCCATCATTGCGAGAAAATTTACAATAGTAAATTAATGACGACCTGGTATCTATGCAACAATGCATCGCAGGGATAACATCGCGTAGGCTTTCGTCTTCAATAATACTTTGCTAAAATAACCTAAAAATAACAATTACTTATGAAATTAATTATTACCGTAATCATCATGGAAATACTCGCTGGAGCGGAAATAGATTTATTCGTTCCAAGTTTTCCTGAAATACAAAATACATTCAACCTTTCAACTTTTATGACAGAGTTACTACTTGGTGTTAATCTAACTGCTTATTGTATTACTTCGCTTATAGTCGGTAATTTAGGAGATAGGTACGGACGCAGACCAATTATTATACTCGGTTTACTAATTTTTAATCTTGGTAGTTTATTTTGTGTATTTGCAAATAATTATGCAGCTATATTATTTGGAAGATTTTTGCAAGGATGCGGGATATCATCGGTTGCAGTGCTAGTATATGTTGTTCTTGCCGATATTTATTCGGTACAAGAACAGCAAAGATTCATGGGCATTTTAAACGGCACTATTGCCCTTGCTATGGCAATAGCACCGGTTATAGGTAGCTACGTCAATTTATTTTGGGGCTGGCGTGGCAATTTTGCTTTGTTGCTTATAGTAGGTTTGATCAGTCTAATTCTTGGTATATTATTTATTCCAAAAAGAGAAGTTAATAGAAAAATACGTATTTCTTTAAAAGAATATATACCTATCTTCAAATCGCCAAAAGCTATATATTATATACTTACAATGATATTTCTTGCACAAGGATATTGGATATTTATTGGGATTGCTCCTATTTTATATATGCAAGATTTAGGTGTAACTTTAGAATATTTCGGACTTTATCAAGGAGCAATGGCAGCTCTATTCTCAATTATGAGCTTTTCAAGCGGTTATTGCTTTAAAAAATTCGGTATTAAAAATTGCTTCTATTTTGGAGTTATATTTATAATACTATTTCTACTAGGAAATAGCATATTAGTTGTATATAATATTAATAATCCTTTAACCATAACAATAGTTACTTTATTATTATCTCTTGGCGTGGTATATCCGATTAACATATTATGGCCATTGCTTTTAGAAGCTATTCCGGACGGTAAAGCTCGTATGACGGCTATTTTCACTGTGGCTAGATTGATTTTAACGGCATTTGGGCTGCAATTAGTAGGATTTTTATATAACGGTACTTTTACTCCTCTTGGCATTACTATATCCAGTGTTACGCTATTTGGGTTAGTAACATTACCTAAATTATTTAAGTACGATAAAGTCTTTGAGATTTCTAGTAACGTGTAGATGTCTTTGTGTCATCAATTGTGTCGTCATTGCGAGGAAAAACTGTAAGTTTTGACGAAGCAATCTCAGAAATTTGTTATTATTTCATAAGATTGCCACGCAGCCTACGGCTGCTCACAATGACAAAAAGCTGATTCACACAGGAATAACCTAGAAACTGATGTAAGAAAAAATAAACAAATGATCAATAACAATTTTATCTTCAAGATAGCTTTCAGATATTTTAGAGCTAAGAAAAATGAAAAGTTTGTTTCTATTATTTCTGCCTTTTCTTTAGTGGGCGTAATGATCGGCGTTGCAGCATTGATAGTAGTCATGTCCGTTATGAACGGTTTTCATATAGAGCTTACTAAAAATATTATCGGCTTAAATGGGGATATAGTGATAAATCGGCAAGGTGGTAGTATTGATAACTATGAAGAGATTAAAGCCAAACTCCTAAAACAAGATTATGTAAAGCATGTAACATTCATTGCTCACGGTCAAGCTTTGGCTCTTGGTAAAAGTAATAATAGCGGTGTGCTTGTTAAAGGTATGAAATTAAAGGATCTAAGTGTAAGAAATGAAATTTTTAAAAATGTAAATTTTGGTAGTTTTGATAATTTTCATGGCAAAAACGTAATAGCACTCGGAGAACAATTAGCAAGCAATTTAGGCGTAACCGTTGGGGATAAGATTAGATTAATTTCACCGAATTCAGTTTCTACAACCTTTGGCAGTATGCCAAGATCAAAAGAATTTAAAGTTATAGCAATTTTCAATAGCGGTATGTATGATTATGATTTGACAACGATATTAATGCCGCTTACCGCAGCACAAAATTTCTTATCTCTCGGCAACGATATTAATTTAATCGAAATTAATAGTCTAGATCCCGATAAAGCTCTCACATATTCATATAAAATACAATCACTATTAGGTCCAACCCTATATGTATTTAATTGGCAAACCTTAAATTCACAATTTTTAAGTGCTCTTGCTGTTGAGCGTACGGCTATGTTTACTATTCTATCTTTAATTATTACGGTTGCCGCATTTAATATTATTTCAAGCTTATTTATGCTTGTTAAAGATAAAACTTCAGATATTGCAATTCTTAGAACTATGGGAGCAAGCATAAGCAAATAATGCTTATTTTTATCTATAACGGAATGTTTATAGGATTACTTGGCACAACACTAGGTGTAATCCTTGGTGCTACCTTTTCTTACAATATTCAAACTATCAAGAATTATTTGGAGCGTATAACCGGTACTAAAATTTTCGAGGCAGCTATTTATTTTCTTTATAGTTTACCTTCAAAAGTAAGAGCTGAGGATATTATTTTAATTACCTCTTTATCTATAATATTGTGTTTTCTTGCAACAATTTATCCTTCTTATAGAGCCTCAAAATTAAATCCCGTGGATGCCCTAAGATATGAATAATACAGTCCTCATTTTAAAAAATATCTCAAAACATTACAGCCAAGGCAAAACTATTGTTAGAGTACTAGATGATCTTAATCTAACGGTTAATGAAGGTGAATTAATCTCTATAATAGGTTCTTCAGGTAGCGGCAAATCAACTTTACTACATATTGCCGGCTTGCTTGATAAACCTACAAACGGTCAAGTCATCATACCAAATAGCAAGTATCAAAAATATCATCTCATTCGTCTGCATTATTTAGGTTTTATCTATCAACAACATCACTTACTTAAAGATTTTACCGCTCTTGAAAATGTTATTATGCCAAGGTTTATTAGTGGTCTTGATCAAAAAGAAGCAATAGAAGATGCAACAAAGATATTAGATGATTTAGGGCTTGGGAAAAAACTCTATAATATGCCCGGAGAATTATCGGGAGGAGAACAACAACGGGTCGCTATAGCTCGGAGCTTAATTAATAAGCCGAAAATTATTTTAGCAGATGAACCGACAGGTAATTTAGATCCCAAAACTACAAATGAAGTATTTAATTTATTTTTAAAAGTAGCAAGAGAACAAAATACCGCAATTATTATGGTAACACATAACCATGAATTAGCACATAAAATGGATAAATTATATAAGCTAAATCACAGATTATTAAATATAGCTTGATTTAAAGCTCAAAAATTCTAATATTATATGTACTGTGAAGATTTCTAAAAAGATTTAATTTTGGCTCTTTTTTGCTGCAAATTACAAGATTTTTTTGAAATATGAATAACTATTCCTTCAAAAACCTTATTAATTTTTGCTAAAAAATATCTTAAAATAGCAAATCAATTAGAAATTTTCACAGAACCTAATATTCTTTTAATAAAGGTTAGTAATGGCTGAGCCTATTATATTTACTCTTTTACTTGGAGATGCAGATCGGATATTAGAGCAAATAAACAAGCAGGAAACTCAAAATACACTGCCTATTATCCGGCTAGAAGTTAATAAAGCATCACATATACCCGATAAAGAACGTATTTTTTCAGAGATCTTACAAAAATCCCACAAAAAGGGCAAAATACCGATTTTTAATATTCAACTTAATAACAATAACATACAACCTATTTTTAAGGTACAAGATTTAATTAATTTACAAAATTTAAATATAAAAACTACTATTACTTTTGATCAATATAATTCATTACCCAAAAATTCTGAACTAGCAGCTTATTGGAAGCAAATTATGAAAAAAGTTGATCATGTTTTTTTTACAAATGAAGCAGATCAAAATTTATCTATAGCCGATGGTATAGTACCAAAAGATAAAGCCACTACAATTACGGATATAAGTTTAGTAACATCTGTTTTTAACAATCTTGTATATGATCGTAAAATTGATCAATTACTTTCCGGTACAATACCTGATAAAGAAAAGCTAGATAAAATAATAAAAAACGCTAAAAATCAAGGCGGTAGAGTGATTATAGAAACTTGGCCTCTTTCTGCAGACGAAGCAACAAATCTTATCACTGCTAAATTCGGTATTACCTCTGAAGATCAAATTTACGGATTGAAACTCGAAATTAATGAAATCTTAAAAGATTCAAATAATGCTGCTGGAAACTTAAAAAAATATGTATCACAAATATCTAGGCAATTTCAAAAAGATTTAGGTAAAACTGAGGTAAATCCTATTGACTTTAATTTTAATACAAAGAAAGTGATGAATGATAGACCTAAGGATATACAAGTAGAACAAACAACATCATATGAACCTCCAAAAGCAAACCAACCACAACCGCAAGTTTTTTTTAAAAGAATTTTTAACTATTTTAAAGATATAATAACTAGTTTTAAAGAAGCAATATTCGGCAAAAAAGAAGAACCTAAAACTCACGAATCAACAACTCCAACTACGGAAGCAAAGCCGACAATAACAGAAGAACCACTAACCACTGTTGCATCTTCTATAAATCCACCGCAACAGCAAGCTCCCGCTAATAATCAAAAACCATGGGAAAAATTAGGAATTCCACAGGAAATGTATAAGGAATCTCTAAAAGCAGAACAACAATTAGCCAAACCAGTAATAGAGCCAAAACAGCAGATACCTGAAAAAAAATCATCACTGGTTATAAATACTGAAGATCAAGTTGGTGTTTATAATACAGGAAATATAAAACAACCTACTTATTTATACACTGAAGATGATATAAAAAATATATTGGAAGCAAATATAGATAAGAATATGTGCTCTATATTTCATCATGCCTCTTTAGAAGAGCCGGAAATACTAAAAGATACTCTTCGTGTTACAGTAGAGGATTTAATACTAGATAATAAGCCTGCAATTATACCACTAAATACAGGACATAACCATTGGTTACTCTTAATGGCTAGTAAAGATGATAAAGGTAATATAAACTTTATGTATAATGATCCCTATGGTGAGCCATTGGAATCTCGACCAAAAGTAACAGAATATATTACCGAAATTTATCCCGATGCAAAAATAACAGACCTAAATACCAAACAACAAGAAAATGTATATGATTGCGGAGTTTTCGTATGCGATAGTGCAATAAAACTCTCTAAAGGGCAAAAAATTCTAACTACTGAAGAATCTAAAGACCAAGGTATAAATTTAAGGAAAACTCAAGCTAATACATTATTAATACAGCAACAAGCAATAGCGATTGGACACAAATCACGCAATACATCATCTACAAATAACAAAATTCACAATCTTATTAACAGCCGAAAAACAAAAGATACTGAAAGGAGTCGTTGATAACAAAAAAACATTAGGCAAAATCTATAATTACTAATATAATTATTTATAGTTAATTTATATTTTAACAAGGAATGACTACCATACTTGTGATCGTTATTATAATAATGATCGCCTTATCTGCTTTATTTGCCGCTACCGAAACTGCTATTACCGCTTCTTCCCCAGGGAAGATTCATAAACTTAAAATCGCCGGTAATAAGCGTGCTAAAACAGTTTTAGAGGTTCTTAAGAAAAAAGAAAAGGTCATAGGAACTTTATTAATAGGTAATAGTTTAATCAATACTGTTTGTACCACTATTGCTACTACTCTCTTTATTAGCTTTCTTGGAGATAATGGACCCATTGTTGCTTCCGGCGTTATGGCTTTTATAATTATTGTTTTTGCCGAAGTAGTACCGAAAGCAATAGCCGTTGCTAAACCTGAACAATTAGCATTAAAAATGGCTTCAACTATCGTAATATTTTTAAAGCTTTTCAAACCTATTAATATTGCTCTTGATTACATTACAAAAATATTTTGCTTCATATTTCGTATTAATTTACATCCTCAAATATCAGGAACGGAAGAAGTAAGAGGCGTGATTGAGCATTACCATCAAGAAGGCGGAGTTTATAAATCTGATCGTAATATGCTCGGCGGGATATTAGATATACGTAATATGACGGTATCGGAAATTATGACTCACAGAAGTAGTATTATAGCCCTTAATATCGACCTACCTCATGAAGTGATAATTAAAACTTTATTATCGGGTGCTCATACACGTATACCTTTATGGCAAGATAATAGAGATAATATAATAGGAATTCTCAATCTAAAAGATTTGCTTAAAGCATTATACGAAAATAATAATGATGCAAAAAAAGTGGATATTAATAAACTTCTAACCCCACCTTGGTTTATCCCTGAGAATGCACTTGTAGTAGACCAGCTACATGCATTTAGAGAACGTAATAATCATTTTGCTTGTGTTGTAGATGAGTATGGTACTCTACTAGGTATTATTACTCTTGAAGATGTTATAGAAGAAATAGTAGGACCCATTACTGATGAACATGATAGACTTAATAATGAAATTATCAAGAAGTCTAATACCGAGTTCATTATAAAAGGAACTACGACTATTAGAGATATTAACCGAGAACTTGATTGGAATTTATCGGATGAAGATGCAAACACTATAGCAGGATTAATAATCCATAAAATTGCTAGAATTCCAAATCAAGGGGAAATAATTGAAATATTTAATTTAAAGGTAATTATTTTAAAGAAAATTGCCAATAAGATTGATAGCGTAAAAATTACCGTATTACCTACTACCGAGGAAACAATAAGCAGTGAGTGAAATCGGTAATTTTTTACTGCTAACAACGATGTGCTTGTCGGTTATCGGTTTGTCTTTTGTCTTTTATGTCATTCCTGCGAAAGCGGGAATCCATAAAAAATCTCTGTTTTATAGACTTGATTCCCGCTTTCGCGGGAATGACAACTACCTCATTACTTGTCCCTTCTACATAGCTGCCTCATGTACTATACTTGCCTTTTTTACCCTAGTCTATGCTTTTATTATCTCTGACTTTTCACTACAAAATGTTTTCTTAAATTCCAGTACTTTAAAACCTTTAATATATAAAATAGCCGGTAGTTGGTCGAGCCACGAAGGCTCAATGTTATTATGGTTTTGTTTATTACAAATCGTTAGTTGCTGTTATATATTTTTACTTGAAGATAACCGTCTTAAATTTTTATCTATTATTATTCTATCAGCCATACAATTATTTTTTAGCAGCTTTATTTACTTTACCTCCAATCCTTTTAATGTGTTTTCTTTCGTTCCTAAAGAAGGGTTAGGCTTAAACCCGATGCTACAAGATATTGCTTTGAGCATCCATCCTCCTCTACTTTATTTAGGCTATGTTAGCTATGTAGTACCGTTTACTATTGTTTGTGCCTCTATGTCATTCTCATACCCACTTACGTCATTCCCGCGGAAGCGGGAATCCATTAATGACAGAAGACTTCTCAAAACATTTTCCAATATCGGTATCTTATTTACTACCATAGGAATTAGCCTTGGTTCTTGGTGGGCATATAGAGAACTCGGCTGGGGCGGATTTTGGTTTTTTGATCCGGTAGAAAATATTTCACTATTTCCTTGGTTATCCGGAATTATGCTCCATCATTCTATAATTGTAACAACAAAAACCGGACGTATGCAAAACTGGACAGTAATTTTATCCATCATTACTTTTTTATTAGTAATATTTAGTGCTTTTTTAGTACGTTCCGGTTTTATTACCTCAATTCACTCTTTTGCATTCTCACCTGAGAGAGGAATATACTTGCTTGGAATATTTTTGATTATGGGGATTGGTAGTATTGGGTTGTATACTATCACATCATTGCGAGGAAATGCATTAGCATTGACGAAGCAATCTCAGGAAACTAACCGAGATTGCCACAGCCACTTTCGTGGCTTCGCAATGACGAATTGTGGAAACTCCATACTTCTCGGTAATATATTCCTCCTTCTTAGCCTTATTGTGCTAATAGCTGCCACACTTTATCCGCCAATTTACTCTTTATTCGACGATAAATCTATTATTATTAGTGAAACATTTTTTGTTAATAATTTTATTATATTCGTTATCCCTATTCTTGGTACCATAGGATTATTTACTACCAGAAGCTCTATTAAAAAACATATTATAATTCTAATATTATCTCTAATAATTACTTATTTAATATCATTAAAAGTAACATTTAGTGTTATATCGATTTTAACTATAATCGCATCTATATTTCTTATGCTTCATAATATTCATTATCTTTTGGTTAAAACTAATTATTGTAGAAATAGACTTAAAGCAAGTAACGCTAGTATGATCCTTGGGCATTTTGGTTTTGCACTAATTAGTTTTAGTATTACTATGAATACATTATTACAAAGTGAAATGGATTTTACCGGCAGAGTAGGAATAAGTAAAACATTTAACGAATTTAAAGTAACATTGCAAAATATTAAGTTTGCTCAAGGTAAAAATTATTATAGACAAATTGCTGAATTTTGGCTTGAGGATAATAGCCGTAATATAACTATATTAAAGCCGGAAAATAGGCTTTATATAGTTGAAAAGAGTTTATCGCAAGAAAGTGATATATACTCTTACTTATCATATGATCTTTACGCAGTTTTAAGTAATATAGACGGCGATATAATCCATGCTAAAATATATTACAAGCCAACGATGAGCTTTATTTGGCTTGGAATTATTCTTACCGCTTCCGGTTTTTTTATTGCACTAATCAGAAAAAATTCTAGCTAATTTGAACCATCACATTTAAGGTTTAAAATTTTTATACTATTCGGATGATCAGCTCCGAATTGTTCTATCTGATTATTACGGAATTTTTCATACCAAAATTTCTTAGGTAAAGTACAACTAGCTTTAGCAGCTGCAAAATACATATTACTTATTTCATACACATTTTCCATATTTTCTTTATAGTTATTCCAATATATATTTTCAGCAGTAGCATAAGTATCTACCGCCTCCTCATTTTGATTAAGTAACACTAGTGCATCCCCTTCAGCAACAAACGTTTTTGCCAACTCTATATCCGGTGATATAATAATCTCTTTGTTAGGTCTAGTTGGATCATTAAGAAAAATTGCTTTAGCTTTTTTATTCTAGAGCTTCGGTAACATCACCTAAACCTAGTTTTGCTCTTGATTTTTGGGTAAAAATTCGTCCAAATACTTGATTTTCCTCTTTTTTACTTGACTTATTCATATCATATACTTCTTCTAATAAAGAAAGAGCTTCCTGATGTTTCTTAAGATTATTTAATACATCTAATTTAATGAGATATGAACCGGTAAGAAATAAATCTTGAGGTTTCATCCCGTTTTCGGTACAAGCATTTATAGTATCGTCAATTCTTCTTAATGCTTCATAATTTTTACCTTAGATATTAAATAATTTAGCTTTTGCATAATATATAGTTGCTATGTCAGTTTGATCTACTAGATTTTGATTGAACATATCTTCCATCATTTGGATATTTTTTTCTGCTTCTTCTAGATTTCCTAGCTGAATATTGGATATAGCCGAACCGAAAACTACATTACATTTTATGGAATCATATCCTTTCACTTCATCAAATACCTGCTTAGCTTTCGTATCATATTCAATTGCTTTTTTAGGATCTGACCAAGTTCTATAATACCACCCTATACGTCCTAAATATGCAGCATAAGCAAATTTTTCTTCATTATTCATTGTCCATAATTTAAATTTACCTTTTTGATCGTTTTTATCAAACCAATTTACTAATTTTTTTTCGGAAGAATTAGCATATTGTATTAATAAATTTATAACTCTAAAATTTTATATATCGATATATCGTATTTTTCTGCATTTTTTGTAATTAATCCGGTATAGTTTTAGCATTTCTAAAAATACGCCCCTTTACTAAACTTTTAGGTATAGAATTTAAAAGATTAGTAACACTCGTTTAAGATATTCTTTATTTTCTTTATCTCCATTTATTTGTAATATTTTTTTAGCTATAACATCATGCATTTTAAATATCAGATTAACTTCATTAGGTTCAATATTAGAGATCAAAGCAAATTTAGAAAACTGATAAATATCATCATCTAGACTATGCTTATCTTCAGTAATAGAATTTAATAATTCTTTTGAAAAACTTTGATTATTAAACAATGCTATCCCATCTAGTAATCTCTTGGCACTAGGCTTTAATTCATTACTAACAAGTTTTATATTTAGCTCAATTTTATCCTTAGAGGCTTTTACCTTTTTCTTGTATTGCTTTAAGTTTAAACCTTGTATTTGATTTAATATTTGTGCTCCTTGAACTATGAGAATCGGATAAGCTCCAAATGCTTGAGTCAAAAAATTTATTAATTCCGGATTTTTATTTTCCAATATATTTTTTTGCAAGTAATACAGCTTCCGGCTTAGTGAAAGCGTTTGCTTTGATTATGTTAGATAATAATTCATTATCTTGGGAACAAAATATAATATTACCGTTATACTCCCAATTAATAAAATCCTCTATTTTCTTATTCTCGCCTATTTTTAAATTATCAAACACCAATAACCATTTATCTTTACTTGCTAGATAAACCATTAAATCTTTCTTCATCACTGCCATATCTTCTGAAATCACCGGTAGATTTTACCTTTATCTTGCTTTTTTCTGGATCCCTGCCTACGCGGGGATGACATATAGTAGGTTTTGAGCCATGCAACAAGGCATGTAGGCGGGAAGAAAGAACAAACAAAGCCCCCTTTTTTCAAAGAGGGCTTTTTTCTTGAGGAACTTATAAACGTGCTAATCGGGAGCGATTAGAAGTTTACACGGACTTTTAGAGTACCTTGATGTGCAGTATATTTACTTGCAATCTGAGCATCGTAACCGATTCCGTACTCCATCTTAGCATCAGATCTTATGCTTGCACTTAAACCTAAATTATAAGATGTTTTAGCGGTTCTGTCAGGCTGGCTGATACACGGAGTAACTTGTCCGTCTAATACAGACTGAGTTTTAGATAATCTACCGGTTACTTTGTGAACCACAAAAGCATGAACTTCCGGATATACCGCAAAATCAGTTATGTTCATAGTACCGCCGGCTACTTTAGCACCTACTATTAAATCGGTTCTATCGCTAAACTTGCTGTTAACTTGCTTGTTTGCAACTGTTGTACCGGTTTCTTTGTAGTTTTCGTCAGAAGACTTTAAGTAGCTAAGTCCTGCCATTGGAGTTACTAACACACCTTGCATTGCATTGTAATCATAACCGACTGTTAAGTTACCACCGAATGTCATGTTATCGTAATTACCGGCAGCAATTTGCTTGCTCATATTACCGTTAGCATCGAAGAAGTAACGCTGACTTTTGTTCTTCACTTGGTTTAAGCTAAATATTGCACTACCTTGAGCAAAGAAGTTCTCAACAAGCTGCTGGGCACCATATAGAGAGAATGAGAAACCGTTAACGTCGGTTTTATCACCTTTCTTATAATCTTGGTGTTTTATATCAGTTTTAGTGATACCAATAGCAGCACCGATCATTAAGTTATTGTTAGCTAGCGTATCTAAACCGATTACAATACCGGTGGTTTTAGCTTTATAACCAGCTAAGCCACCTTTCTTACTTTGATGTGCATCAGTATAGAAAGGTTTTGCCCATATACCGTAAGCTACATTATCAACAGCCTCGTCACCTGCAGCAACCGCAGCCGGTATTGCTCCCGCTTCAGATCCAACCATTTCAGGAGTACCTAAATATCTAAGAGCACCTAATCTGTTACCAAGTTGAGCTTGGATATCTTTAGCTACATCTAATTGTGCATTAGTTATGGCCGTACTTGTATCGGTAACGATAGTTCCGACAAAATTAGCAGAATCAGCACTATTTTTAGCTAAAAGAAGATTATTATATGCTGCAGTATTAGTTGCATTTACAAATGTTGTAACGTTCTGACCTATACCCGGTGCACCTCCAAACGGACTATTTGTGATATCATTAGTAACTACGTTTTCTGCATTGTTAGTACGCGTTATTACATAATCTTGGTTAGCAGCACGTATTAAACCGTAATTTACGAAACGATTACTTCCGGTTACAGTAAAGTTAGGACCTCCTAAAGTACCGTTAAATCTAGCACCACCTTGGATTAAAGTATAAGTTTGTGTACCACTGAAATTTGCATTGGCATTATCTTGTACGTTAATGGTTGTAGTTCCTGTAGTTGTTGCATTAACTTGCGCACCTTCCGCGATAACGATGTGACCTATATTACCGTTTGCTAATGTTAAAGTAGTTTCAATAGAAGTATTATTTCCCCATGTTGAAGTACCACCTGCAAATGTTAAAGTATTTGTAAGAAGATCGATTTTACCGTTAATAGCAGTAGTACTGCCGCCTAAAATTACATTAGAATTTACAATACCTAAGTTATAAGTACCAAAGTCTATGACTTGTGAATAAATATTTCCTTTTAATCCTGCACCATTATTACTACCTGTAAATCTAACAGAAGCTACAGGAGTATCTGAATCACCTATACTACCGACTAATGCATTACCTAAATAAGTTACAGTACCGTTATTAGCTTTAGTAGTAACAATCATACTTGTAGAATTAGAAAATATACCGTCAGCAAATCTTACATTAGCGTTACCGTTAACACTTCCAAGAGTAATTTTACCGTCAAAATCTGTTCCGGCTATACCGCCTGTAGTAACAGTTACACCGTCATTAATTGTTGTGTTAGTTGCAATAATATTACCTAAGTTGTTATAGTCTGTAGTAAACGTTACTTGCTTGAACTGTGAAGCGCCAATACCTGTGCCTAAGCCATAAACTGTACCAGGGGTATTAGGAACACCACCGCTAAGTGTGACAGTACCTTGATTATTGTTTATAGTACCGATACCTGCATATAATGTAGTAGCATTAACAATTATGCCGTTATCGCTTCCAAGACCTAGACCTACGATATTATTTTGATCACCGATTACTTGACCGTCAGCGATGACACTATCAACACCTGAAACAATCACGCTAGGAACATTAAAACCTTCAGCTGTTTCATTACCTACGGTACTTTTAATTGTTAAAGGAATTATGTTGCCTGCATCATTGAATGGAATACCGCTAGGTAAGAATAAAACTGCACCTAAACTTGAATTTTCAAAAGCAATTGTATCAGTCATGGCACCATGATAATTACCTGCATTACCTATCTCATTAACCACTACGTTACCGGGACCAGAAACCGTTATTTGTTTTAAAGCATTAACAGGTACAGCTTGTTTGTTTAATGTTACGTTAATAGGACCGGTATTAACGAATTCTACTATACCGGTACCATCAGCAGATGCAATAAAGTCTGCAGTATAGTTACCACTAATTTGTAAGGTAGAATTAGCTGCAATTGTAGTGTTACCGTTAAATGTTGCATTACCTAAGAACTTAACAGTAGTACCGTTATCTAATGCTACAGTATTAAACTTATTACCTTGCTGTCCACCGACTGTACCGCTTACTATATTTTTTCCACCGGCATTAAAGACAAAAGAACCTACGTTAGCATCGGTAGTAGTAATATTAGTAGCATATAAATTTACACCTTCACCAACATTTAATACAGTATCAGCATGAACCCCTTTAGATCCAAAATTAATTTCTGCAAGTGGATTTGCAGCACTACCTAAATTTGTACCGGCTGCAAGAGTTGTATTATTATTTACAACAGGATTAAATATTATTTTACCTTGACCGGCAGCATTTGTAGTTCTTGTTATTAAATAACTATTATGAGCGAATTGTACTGAACCGTTATTTCCAATAACTAACTCGTTAATAGCAACATTACCGCCATTTAAAGCTGTTTTACTTGAGCCAATATTAAATTGTTCAAGAGTTTTATTATTAGCTCCAATAGTACCGATTGTACCGCTAATAGTTAAAGTTTGAGCATTTGTTAGGCTACTCGCATCAACAACGCCTGTTTGATCAGTAGCTATAGCTAAATCACAATCAACTACAATATTATTTTGCGTGCTTGTTAATTTAATAGTACCACCGTTAGCTTGGAAATTAATCGTTCCACCGTTAGCACCGATAATATTTGCTCCACCAAGTGTTAATGTTTTTGTAGCATCGTTAGCTAAAGTAATGCCTTGTAACTCAGCACCGCCGCCACCGTTCCCTATATCGCCGGTAATTGTAGCACTACCGTCCAAGGTAATAGCACCGGCTGCAAGCACACCGCCGACAAGAGCAGTTTGGTTAACTTTACCGTTTATAACTGTACCATCAGCAAGTTTAAAGACAGAACCGGCATTTCCTAAACGTAACTCGGCAGTATGTGTTCCTGATAATTGGACAACTCCGACACCTGATGCTTCAATTGCTGTAATATTATTTGTCACCGCAACATTTGCATCTGCACTAGCACTTGCTAAAGTACCGTTAGCATCAAAAGTTATCACACCTGCAGTGTTACCGGGATCGTTAGCATCACCTGTAAAATTACCGGTAAGGGTCATAGTATCAGGAACTGTAATCTGTGCTGCAAGATTACCGAAATCAGTAGTACCAAAGTTTGAGTTTTGGGTTATTGCAACTTTAGAAGCTGCTGTTTTAAAGGCAGTAGTACCATCTATACCAACGTCAACTATGTGTCTAAAATTTACTTGTCCATTTGCATTAGCACTTTGTATAACCATGTCTTTAGCATAAACTTGTCCATCGATTGTTGCTGCCTTACCATTATCTACGCTAACAACAAATCCTGCAGCTCTACCTGCGCCATTATTAGTACCTATTACTGCATTAGCAGGGCCGGCATTAGCTATAAGTTGACCGTTTATTGCAACAGTGTTCAATTCGATAATACCTTTTAGATTACCGCCTAAACTTCCTGTAACGTTAAAGTCGGTAGCAGCACCATTCTTACTTAATAATACTAATCTACCCGTACCGTCTGTTCCATTAAAATTAATAGTAGTACCACCTGCTTGTAAATTTAAAGCATTAGCATTAGTAGCATCAGTATTGAACATGAAACCTTGACCGTCACCGATATTAATTGCCTTAACAGTAGCAAAACTTTTATCTGAAACTTGAATAAATCCATTAGTAACATTTAATGTACCATTAGCACCATTAACAGCATTACCTGCAAGTATAAGAGGAGCTTTTTGAGTTGTAGGATTTGCTAAATCAAATACTAATGTAGAAGCCGCACCGAAGTCTATTGTTCCTAAACCGCTAAGGTCATTATTGGCAATAGCAGCACCACCATTAAATTGTGCAACAATATTTTGAGCATTGTGTGTAGCAGCAGCTTGTACATTAGTAATACCTTGACCTGTTATAGTAAGAGTTTTACCGGCACCAAGCGTAAGGTTAAAGCGGTTAGCATTATTAGCAACATTATTGATGAACCCTAAGGTAGTATCTTCACTCACTGTCACTGCTAAATTGTTTGCATTACTTAAAAACAAACCGTTAAAACTACCGGCTGGAGTATTTAAATTAATACCATTATTAGCATTAGCAGTAATAACTGCATTTGGAGCAACTGCAACATTTACAAGACCGGCAGTTTGGTCAAATCCCACACCATCAACAGTTGTAGCAACTCCGTTTGTTGTTCTATTCTGCTGTATAGCAGCACCCATAGCTGAACCTGCAAAACTGGCTACTATGGTAGCTGTAGAAGCAGTTACCAACCCTGCGGAAATTAATTTTTTTAGAAAATTTGGTTTTTGAGCCATAATTTTTGTCCTATATTTAAGTTAAAATTTAGTACCTAGTATTAAAACAAAGTTATCAAACTTGAGTCAAGATATCCCACATTTGATAAGGAAATAACCTAATATTTTGTTTCAATAGTCTCTAAACTACGAGCTGAGCATACTATATATTGTATATAATTACAAGCATCGCTATAGTTTTTTTATAAAGTTTTAATAAATGTTATATTTTTACCACATTGGCGTTATTCCTTATCAGGGTCATCCTGTGGCTTGACCGCGGGATCCAAAAAAAATAACTTAATAAGTATACATTTTTGATTTTTTTATATGGATACCGCTACAAACTTGCAGTATGACACCAAGAATTGGATCCCGTGGTCAAGTCACGGGATGACATATTTTCGTCTCACGGGATGACGAACTAATGATCCCCCTAATCTTTGTTAAATATTAGCACTTCAGCAGCATTTGCCCATTTTAGCATTTCATCGTATTTAGTATGCCAAATACGCATAATTTCTTTTTCATATTCTACAATTTGCTCTTCTAATCCTTCAAATTGTTTCACCATTTGACGTGCTTTAGAAAATATCGTGTCATTAGTAACGTCAAAAACTTTTTTCAAATGACGGTCTTGTTCTTCTTTATAATTTAAATGAGCTGCTCTACCAAGCTCGGCATCTTTATGCATATTTTCACTTCTTATCTGTATTTCAAAATTACGTTTAGAGTGTAAAAGCTACATTATATTATGAAGAGACTGATAGCCGTTGCTTTTTGGTCTATTGATATAATCTTTGGTGTATAACCAATCTAAATGTGGAGAACTCTTAACTACGTCCAAAGCATTATAGCATAGAGCTTTAGATTTAACTATAATCCTACATGCAATTAAGTCTTTCAATGCATCAATCGGCACTTCTTTCCTTGTCATCTTTTTTAAAACAGAATAAGGTTCTTTAAGACGCATATATATCTCATTTTCTATATCTGCTTTATTTAAATCTTCTTTAAGCAGATTAATAATATCACAAATCAAATCTCCTCCTGCTACCTAAAATTCTCTATATCTCTATTCTTAGTAAATATTACCTATAGCTTTTAGAACTTAAATCCACAAGACTGTTCATAACACTATTCAAGTAATTTATAAAATTAATTCTTTAACTAAAAATTAAAAAACAGATTAATAGTAAAAATAAATTTTTTCAATATAATTGTTTAATTAATTTTAACTTAGATTAATTGGATCAGTTCCTTAATAGCCATTTTACGGCTAAATACCTGCCGTTGTGCAGTTCCGTTGTCATCCCGTGGCTTTATGACCACGGGATCTTACATTACAGACTGTGTCCTAAGATACCGCGGTCAAACCGCGTTATGACATTAAATGAATAATAGCATTAAGCAATAAACAAGTCAGAAAATTTATCTATAGAACTTTCCGAAACACTACATAGAACTTCAGACATTTTGTTAAATTCTCCGGTACATTCAAGCACTATATCTACACCTGCATCTAAAACTTCTTTGGTCATACCTGCCATACTACCGCTTAAAGCTTTCATATCTATTGCATCGGAAATAATAAGCCCTTTAAAGCCGATATTATTTTTAATATAGTCTATCACTTTTTTTGATAGGGTGGCAGGATTCTCAGGATCAAGAGCTTTATAAATTATATGTGCCGTCATAGCAAGTTTAATATTATCGTGCTTCGCGAGCTCCTTAAATACTTTAAAGTCTGTTTTTGCTAACTCTTCTATATCAGCATCGACAATAGGTAATTTTTTATGGCTATCCACCGTAGCTCTACCATGGCCCGGAATATGTTTTATACAAGCCCCAACTTTCTCTTCTTGTAATCCGTCTATAGCAGCTAAACATAAAGGCACGACTACTTCCGGCTCCCCGCCGAAACTTCTATCGCCGACTATCTTGTCTGCTCCTTCGTGGATCAAATCCGCTACCGGTGCAAAATCTAGATTAATTCCTACTTCTCTCAGCTCTTTCGCAATATCACTATAATTTTGTTTACATGCTTGGGGATCAGTAAAAGTTTGAGCAGCTGGAGCGTCATAAAAAGTCGGTGCTATGAGCCTTTGTACCCTACCGCCTTCTTGATCTATAGAGATGATAGTATTTTCCCCTAATACTTCTTTTATATCTGCAATAAGCTTAATAAGGGCTTCTTTAGCCTGCGCACCGTTATCATTCTTTCTAATATTACGACGGAATAAAATTACACCTAAAGGATTATGCTCTTCAAATAATTCTCTTTCGGCATCGGTTAATTCAGGACCAGATATACCTATAATTACTGGCTTTACCATTTGTCTTATTGTCATAATATGTTTCTTTCTTTTCTTTAAAACGTAATATGACAAGTACTATACGCACGTCATCGAGGAATCGGCAAGAATTTTTTTTATTTGAAGAGACAAATTATGGAAATTGGTAAGTAATATATCGATTCTAGAGGTAGAAAGAGATGTAATATCTTTATTTAAAGATTTTTGGAGTAGATCAATATCATTAGCAGTATAATATTTTCTATTATTTATTTTATAATTAGATAAATCAGGGCTTTTTGTCTCTAGATATCTTAATTGATGTAAAGCAATATTTAAATGCTTAATCACTTCACTAGCAGAATAATATTTTTTTGTTAGCTTATTGTTTGTCATATACTCCAAATACAGATTTTGTTGCATGGCTCGTTTTATGTCATTCCCGCGTAGGCGGGAGTCCCCAAAAATAACCTTAATTGATACACATTATTGACAAAATAAACCTAAAAAAACAAGTTTTTTATAGGTTTTACTGGATTCCCGCTTTCGCGGGAATGACATAAAAAGCATTTTCCGATACATGCAACAAGCCAACAAATTATAACGAAGTTCATCGAGTAGATTCATTAATTAAAGCTTTTAATTTAGAAGAAGGGACAAAACGTAAATTCTTTTTTGATTCTATAATTACCGGTGCTTTGGTATGAAAATTTATTCCGGGACGTGGATTTTTTTGTTTAACCTCAAAGCTACCAAAATTCTTTAAAGTTAATTTTTGCTCTTTTGCTATTTCTAAAATATTAGAAAAAACCGTATGAACTATTTCCTCGCATAAATTATTTGAAAAACCCAATTTAGAGCTTAACATAGCTGCAATTTTTTCTTTGGTAATAGTCATAAATAATACCGGTTTTTAATGGTATATTGTCCGCAGTCATTGCGAGGAGAAACTATAAGTTTCGACGAAGTAATCTCAGGAGTTGATCCTACTTTATGAGATTGCCGCGTCGATGCTACGCATCTCCTCGCAATGACGTTAAAAAATTACGACTTTGCTTTTTCTTTATCGTTATTATATTCGTTAATATTTTTATTTAGCTCTTCTAATTTATCCACTAGGTGCTGACGTATTTTTTCTTGCTTCTTGCTGCCTGCTTTTTTATAATCTTCCATTTTTGCTTTTACAGCATCTATAGATTTTTGCAGTTCTTCACCTTTTTTATCTTTCTGATCTTTCACATTCTTTTTTATCTCTGCAACGCTTTGGGCGATCTGATAATAAGTATTGCTTAAGGTCTGATTAAATTTATCGGCTTCCATTTGTGCTAGGTTTGTTAGATTGTCTTTTAATTCCTGTAAGTTTTCGGTAATTGTTTTTGTACTGCTTGTAGCTACTTCTTCAATTTGCACTTCATTTGCTTTTGTGTCATCCTTGGTAGGCAAATCTGCAAAAATACTAGGTATTAATAATAAAGTAGCGGTAGCACCTAATGTTATTAAAATTTTTTTCATTATATTCTCCAATTATTTATGTTTATTATTATTGTTCAACTTTCTTACTTAAATCATCAAGTTTTTTTACAAGAGTTTGTCTATATTCTTCCACTTTATCATCTTTAATTTTCTGATAATCCTGTAACTCTTTCGTTAAATTTTTATATTGCGCTTTTATAGTTTCTAAAGAATGGTCTTTACTATCCTTAGCATATTCCTCTAAATCATTAATTTTGACGGATAATTTATCCTCTACTTCATGACATTTTTTATTAAAATCGACAGTAATAATTTTAGCAGAGTCCTTAAGATTTTTATGTAATTCTTCAAGTGCTGCACTTATAGTTCTTATAAAACCTCTTTATTGAAATAGTTAATAAAAATTAAACTTAAGTATTATATACCGGTATCATAAATAATATAATTATAAAAAGCAATTTTAAAAAGTACATATTGAATATATAGTTATTGTATCAAATAAATTTGAGGGTGTTATGACATTAGAACTAGGAAAAAAAGTTCCTGATTTATCTTTACACATAGGTCAAGATAACGTAATTAAACTATCGGATTTAAAAGGAAAATTCGTAATATTATATTTTTATCCGAAAGACGATACACCTGGATGTACTATTGAAGCACAAGATTTTAACAAGCTAAAACCGGAATTCGATAAACTTAATACGGTAATTATCGGAGTATCCAAAGATAAGCTTGACTCTCATGATAAATTTAAAGAAAAATATAGTTTAGGATTTGATTTAGCCTCTGATGCAAATTCAAATTTATGCGAACAATTAGGGGTATGGATAGAAAAATCAATGTTCGGTAAAAAATATATGGGTATTGATAGAGCTACGTTTTTACTTGATAAAGAAGGCATAGTTAAACATATTTGGCGGTCGGTAAATGCTAAAAATCACGCTCAAGAAGTACTTGAGAAATTACGGACTATGCTTTCTTAAAATGTCATACCGTGGCTCATTTTTTTGTCATTGCGAGGAAATTGCATAACAATTGACGAAGCAATCTCAGGATATTTGACGAGATTGCCACGCAGCCTACGGCTGCTCGCAATGACGTTTCATTTCTTCCATCTATTGTGAAACCAAAACCATTGAGAAGGATTTTGCTTAACCCATTCTCCTAGCATTTGATTAATATTAAGCATAATATTATAGCAATCGGCTTTATTATCGCCGGTTTGCTCAAACTTTAATTGCGGGTGAACTATTACTTTAAAATAACTGCCTTTAGTTCTAATGATTTGGCAAGGTATAATTGGATATTTATACTGCAAAGCAATTTTAGCGATGGCGCTTGCAGTCATAGCAGGATGCCCTAAAAAAGGCACTTCAATTCCATCGTTCATTTTTTGATCAACAAGCATAACAATAGATTCACTCTCCTTGATAGCCCTGACTAAAGCTCTGCTACCTTCAGGACCTTTCGGTATAAGTCTTAATTTATCACCGGCACGACTTTCATTAACCAACTTGTTAACATACGGGTTATTTGCTTTACGATAAATTACGGCAACTTTCGGATAAAATTTATGAAGAATCTTAATACTAATATCCCAATTGGCAAAGTGACCGCTAAATAATAAAAAAGGTTGTCCTTCAAGTTTTTTAATATTTTCTATGCCGATTATTGCGATTCTACGCTCTAACTCAGCTTCATCCATCTTGCTAACATATGTAAATTCACCGATAAACCTACCGAAATTATCCCAAGTTTGATCTATGATTTTTTCAACATCACACATATCGCCGAATACTACTTTAATATTTCGTCTAGCAATTTTATTAACAGCAAATAATATACCGACTTTTCTTGCTATAAAACTACAAATATCCGCTGCTTTATCTACACCGAATATTCCTATTACTTTCAGGAATATAACAACGATAAAATACTCAATTAAATATCTAAGCTTTTTTAAAAATTTTTTCATTTAATAAATCAGGATGGTTTATAGATAATTCTACATCTAGACAGACAATATTATTATTTAAATCATTAAACTTAACATGATCTTTTCTTGTAGTAACTAAGGTAGCATTATGCTCTTTAGCTAATGAATATAAATTTTCTAAATCTGCTTGTAAATAATTATAATGATCAGGAAAAATTTTGTAACCAGTTATATTTAATCCGTAATTTTTTAAAGTCGCAAAGAAACGCTCAGGATTACCGATACCGCTAAAAGCAAAATAATTTTTAGTTTTATCTATATTATTTGAAGGAACTATTTGAGCATTTATTAACTTATTGACATAAGGAGTTAAAATATTCGGTATTTTATCTTGGTGGCTACTGACTAAAAAAATTAAATCAGCTGCATCAAGGGCTTTATTTGGATATTGTCTTAAAGGACCGGCAGGAATTAGAAAACCGTTGCCGAAAAGCCTTTGGCTATCTACTGAGACTATAGTAAAGTCTTTATGAACATAAGGATTTTGTAGGAAATCATCAACTATTAT
This sequence comes from Rickettsia argasii T170-B, assembly GCF_000965185.1. NCBI lineage: Bacteria > Pseudomonadati > Pseudomonadota > Alphaproteobacteria > Rickettsiales > Rickettsiaceae > Rickettsia > Rickettsia argasii. Next base: position 67,673 of record NZ_LAOQ01000002.1, on the reverse strand, counting down.
TATATCAGGTTTAAGCTCGTTAATTAACGGCACAATCTCTTTAATATTTTTAGTAGCAATAACTGCTCCGTACTTTGCAAGTATTACCCCCTCATCTCCTACCTCTAATGCTGTATGTCCTTGATGTATGGTAGTTGCACTTTTAAGGTTACTACCATAAGCCTTAGTTACTATTACAAAACTTACATTTCTAGCTTTTAGTAATTTGGCTAGATACATTACTATCTGCGTCTTACCCGTACCTCCTACGCTACAATTACCGACACAAATAACTTTAGCAGGCAACATAATAGGACGTGCTAAACTAGCTCGTAAATAGCCTAAAAATTGATATATCAAGCTTATAGGCAAAAGCAAATAAGCTATAATATTTCGCTTCTGCCAAAATTCAGGATATAAAAGTTTGATCATAGTTTAACATTTACTGTAGTTAAAAATAAAGTCAAACGGATTGATTGCTTTATTATCTAACAGAATTTCAAAATGCAAATGTTCACCCGTTGCATTACCAGTGCTTCCTTGTATACCGATAAATTGACCACGCTTAATTTTATTTCCTTCCTTGACTGACATTTCTTTTAAATGAGCATATTTCGTAACAAATTTGCGTTCATGTTTAATCTCAACAAAATTCCCGTAATCAGGTGCTCTAGAGGCTTTTATAACAATTCCGCTTGCTGCTGCATATATCGGTGCTGCTTTTTTAGCTTGTAAATCAATACCGCTATGGAAACATTTCTTTTTTCTTTTCTTTTTATGAGGACTTGTCCTAGTTCCGTAATGGCTAGTAATTTTCGGCTCATATTCCGGCATCATCAGCGGTATTGTACTAATTATTTTATCAAGCTTGGTTAATTCTGAGATATTATTCCTATGAGTTTGTTTTTTTGCAAAATAGCTAACTTCAGGTTTAGAGAGAAACTTATATTTTGAATTTAGTTTTGTTACAACTGCCTTTATATCAGCTATTTTTATTTCGGCTGCTTTATTAAATTCTGCCGGGTTTTTATTATGTAATTTGTGTAAAAAAATCTTATTTTGTTTAGGGTTATTAATTATTAGACCTAAGTTTTTTGCATATATACATTTGCTATTTTTGTTTATTAAATCATACTGTACTACTAAATCCGCATGGCTGATTTTATATTTTTGCTTTAATTGAGATGAAGTAGTAGCAAGTAACGTAGTATCACTAGATTTTTTAATACTGCTACAACCTTGAACAAGAAAAACTATAAACAGTAAAAAGATATGTTTTTTAAAAGACATTAAAGATAAATGTATGTAAATTTCAAATTAAAAGTACCACTTAAATATTCTGTTAATTTCTCTATTCTCCTCTAATATTTGGAGGGTTAATTAACATTAACCCACACTTTACCATATTTTTATCACTATTTAAAAGCTCATATTCAATAATCATAATTTCTTTAAATCCGATATTTTTGTAATTATGGTAAAAATCACGGACTAAAGATAAATCTTTTATAGGATACCAAATTAAGACAGTATTATTAAGAACTCGTAGCTTAATTTTTTTAAGTGCTTCAAGTAATTTTTGAAACTCATTGTTTACTTCAAAAGGCGGATCAAGAAAAATTAATCCTCTATTCTCTTTAAATGGTAGCAAAGCTTTAATAGCATTATAAGCATCTATATTATGCGTATCATTTGGTAATAGTTTTTTTAAACTTAAATAATCGCTTGGATGAAGTTCGCATGCAATTAAGCGATCATTTGGTCTTAATAATTGTTTAATTATAAAAGGTGAACCTGGGTAGTGACTTTTGCCTGCTATATTTATTATATTTAAAAAAGTTTGTAAGAGCTGAGGAATAGGATCGGTAGCTTGCAGTAATTTATTAATTCCCGTATCGCTTTCTAGAGTTTTAGAAGCCGCCTCCAAGTTTAAATCGTAAAAACCTAGACCAGCAAAAGCAGCTAAAACCGCAAAAGGTTTTTCTTTTTTCTTGAGCTGTTCTAAAATATTAATTAGGACTAAATATTTGACTATATCGGCAAAATTGCCTGCATGATAAATATGACGATAGTTCATTTTAAATTAATCATAAATTTCACTTCTATGACTAACTCGCGCACATGGCTCTATGTCATTCCCGCGAAAGCGGGAATGACATAGAGCATATACTTTATAAATCATATTTCTTTTTTAAGAATTCCGTTGCTTCTGCTGAAGTAAGTAATTTATTATTATTGCTTCTTGCTAAAGCAGTTTCTGCATCTTCTCTATCTTCTTTCAGTTCACGTAAATAATTTTAATGGCTTCTCGTATTAGTTTAGATTTAGGCATCTCGTCTAATTTAACTACAGTAATTATGCATTATATCATAGTATAATTTACTGTGCAATCTTTCGTAAAAGCAGTGTAGATTAATACTATAGCCTTTAATTAGATATTCTTTAAGTAAGTTAGTAACCCATTTTCTGAAAGCGATACCTCTCTTAGAATTTACCCTATATCCTACTGATATTATCATATCTAAATTATAGTATTCTACTTGGTATGTTTTACCATCAGCGGCAGTATGTGCAAATTTTGCACATACTATATTGTCTAGTTTTCTTTCTTTTAGAATTTTATTAATATGTTTTTTAATAACTGTTCTATCTTTGTCAAAAAGTTTAGCATTGCCTAGAAAAAGTTGTTTTATAGTGTAGTTTAGCTTTCCTATGTCATTGCCGCGAAAGCGGGAATGACATCGAGTTTTTTATTTACTATCATTTAGTTAGCAATGCCTTGCTTTAAACATTTTTTATAAGCGTAAGCCATTCTTCTTCATCAATAATTTTAATATTAAGCTCTTTAGCTTTTTTAAGTTTACTGCCTGCATCAACGCCGGCTATAACTAAATCCGTGTTCGATGATACGCCAACTGCAACTTTAGCCCCAAGCTTCTCAGCCGTTGCTTTAGCTTCCGCTCTAGATATCGTCGGTAAACTACCGGTAAATACGACTATCTTGTCCGTTAAACTACTCTGTTCTCTAGTCTCTTTATAATCTTCAATATTTAATATTTCACCAAGTTTTTTGATAAGCTCAATATTTTCTTTAACATCAAAAAAATCAATAATATCTACTAAAATCTTATCACCGATTCCTTCTAAATTGTTTAGTTTTTGATAAATATCAGGCTCATTTGTTCTAAGCAATTCCATTTGAGCTATAAAATTATTATAGCTGCCAAATTCTCTAGCAAGTAATTTAGCATTTTGTTCACCGATATGCCTTATGCCTAATGCATATATAAATCTTGGCAAACTAACGTTTTTTGATTTTTCTATATTTTTAAAAAGATTTTCTACTGATTTTTTACCCCATCCATCCATATTTTCAAGTTTTGCTAAGCTAGAGTCATTTTTTTCTTTTAAAAAGAAAATATCTAAAGGATTATTAATCAATCCCTTATCTATTAAAAACTCAACTTGCTTACGCCCAAGCCCCTCAATATCCATAGCATTTTTCGATACAAAATGACGGATACGCTCATAATTCTGAGCAGGGCAGTTAAGGCCATTATCACAGCGTATAATAATATCTTCAGGCGTATAATGCAACCTAGAATTGCATGATAGACAAAATAAAGGAGTATCAAACGTTGCTGTATCATTAGGACGTTTATCAAAATCAACTCCCATGATTTTAGGAATAACGTCACCAGCACGTTGCAGGAATACATAATCCTTAATCCGCAAATCTTTTCGTGCAATTTCCTGGAAATTATGTAATGTTGCTCTGCTAACAGTTACCCCACCTATTTCTATGGGTTCAAGTTCGGCTACCGGCGTTAACGTACCAGTTCTACCGACCTGTACAGTAATAGAAAGTAACTTTGTTTGTCCTATTATTGCAGGAAATTTATGAGCGGTAGCAAAGCGTGGACTTCGTGCAATAAAGCCCATTCTATTTTGCAGTGCAAAATTATTTAGCTTATATACTACTCCATCAATTTCATAAGGTAAATTTTCTCTGTTTGTTTTGAGATATTCGTAAAAGGCGAAAATTTCTTCTTCAGAACTCGCAAGTTTAGATATTTCATTAATGTTAAAGCCGCATTCTTTTAATTTTGTAAGTAATTGATCTTGTGAAGAAGCGATATTCTGTTCAGTTACCACTCCTGAATATACAAAATATTTGAGTGGTCTTTTAGCCGTAATAGAAGCATCAAGCTGACGAAGTGATCCGGCAGCAGCATTACGAGGATTGGCAAATTTATCCTTGCCCTGCTCTTCTTGTTCTTTATTTAGATTTAAAAAATCTTGTTTTTCAATATAAATTTCCCCTCGTACTTCTAAAAACTCCGGAACATTATCTATTTTATGAGGAAAATTTTTGATTGTTTTAATATTTGCTGTTATATCTTCACCGACATATCCGTCACCTCTTGTAGCTCCCGTTGTAAACACCCCGTTTTTATAAACAGCAGAAAAAGACAAACCATCTATTTTAGGTTCACAAAAGATAGGAGCAAACTCATTAAGGCGTAAGAAATTTTTTATACGGTCTACAAAATCTCTCACATCTTGCTCATCAAAAACATTACTGAGAGATAGCATAGGCACTTGATGCGTAACTTTAGCAAATTTATTTGCTATTTTAGCCCCTACTTTTTTGCTAGGACTATTTTCTAAAATTAAATGAGGAAATTTTTGTTCTAACTTGAGATTGGTATTAAATAGCTGATCATACTCGCTATCAGAAACTAAAGGATTATCTTCTATATAATAAGCATGGTTATACGCTGCTATTTTATCAGCGAGTTCTTCTAGTAATTTTTGTGCTTCCTCTTCAGATATTAAATCAATATTTTGCATTAGTAGTTCATACTTTTATTTTAATTTACAATCAAATCCAATTCCTAAAATTTTTATTTTCTTCAAAATCGCTAATTGCTCGTTTTAGTCTTTCAGCATTTTTAGGACTTTTTAACAAGTATAGTTTCCTCCATAGCATTATGATCTTCAAGCGACATAATAACCACAGGTTTTTGTTTTTGTCTAGTTACAATCACTGAAATGTGATCTGCACAAACTTTTTTCATAACATAACCTACTTAAGTACGTTTACATGTAATAAGGCATGTTTTATAACTAGTCACTTTAAGAATCAAAATCAAAATCTTTACCTAGTTTAATATATGCTCTAATACGGCTCATGAGATTTTGGAAATATGTTAAATTATGCCATGTCATTAGCATAGAGCCAAGTATTTCACCGATTCTAACTAAATGATGTAGATAAGCTTTACTATAGTTTCTACAAGCAGGACATAGGCAATCATGTTCTAGCGGCTTGTTATCATCGGCATATTTGCTATTGTGGATATTTACCGTACCGTATTTCGTAAAAGCCTGACCGTTGCGACCTGAGCGTGTCGGGATTACGCAGTCAAACATATCTATACCCCTGCTAACCGCACCTATAATATCAGCAGGCTTACCGACTCCCATTAAATAACGCGGTTTATTTTGCGGCAGAAAATCAGGAACATAATCAAGTACTTTAAACATAAGCTCCTGCCCCTCACCTACTGCAAGTCCACCTATAGCATAACCCTCAAAATCAAGTTCTACTAGATCCTTAGCCGATTGCTCACGTAATTCTTCGTAAACGCTACCTTGAATAATACCGAATTGTGCATAGCCTTCCCGCTTCACAAAAGCATTACGTGATCTATTCGCCCATCTAGTCGTAAGCTGCATAGAAATTTTAGCTTCTTCAAAGGTTGCAGGGTAAGGCGTACATTCATCAAAAGCCATAGTGATTGTGCTACCGAGCAGATATTGTATTTCGGTAGAACGCTCAGGAGTTAACATATATTTATCGCCGTTAATATGAGAGCTGAAACTTACTCCCTCTTCGGTTATCTTGCGTAACTTCGATAGCGACATTACCTGAAAACCGCCAGAATCGGTTAATATCGGCTTATCCCAATTCATGAATTTATGTAAGCCACCAAGCTGTACTATACGTTCGGCAGTCGGCTGAAGCATTAAGTGGTAAGTATTGCCAAGCAATATATCAGCCCCCGTTTCTGCTACCGATTCAGGTAGCATTGCCTTAACCGTTCCTCTAGTTCCAACTGGCATAAAAGCGGGAGTACGCATCTCACCGTGTGCGGTTACGATAATACCGCTTCTAGCTTTTTTATGCTGATGATGAATATTAAAAGAAAATTTTGACACTGATAATCACTTATTTTTAAAAGCAATATCTTAGCATACTATAGTTTATCCTGGAATATAAAAATTAAGATTAAAAGCAGGTATCACCTAAAACAGATATCACCCAAAAGCAGTTGTTTTATGCTGTAATTTAGCCTTCCGATGTCATTCCCGCGTAATGATAATCTTTTCAACTCTAAATAATTATTGACTTATTTTAATTACTTCTATAGATTACTTTTCTTAAATGATAATTAAACTCTGTCCTTCATAATATAATCTAATTTATAAGAGTTAAAATATGGAAAATAAAGAAGAAGAAACTTTCACCTCTGCGTTAGATGAAGAGGAGGAAAAGCTTTGAAAAGCTCAAAATGCAAGGAAAGAGCTTAAGTTAATATTAATAACATTTGCTATTATTCTCACTAGTTTTTTAACTTTTTGTTATTTCTTTTTTAACTATATAGAAGAAAAAACAGCAGGGTATAAATTACAGCAAGAACAAGAAGCAAAAATAAATAATAACACAAAATGAAATTGTTTAAATACAATGTAACCAAAAGCTATTAAGCTATTTAAAGTTAAAAAATTATTTGTTATTACAATTTTTAAACCTTTGTTTTAATTGTAATCAACTATTATTAATATAAATAAAATAACTTTTATGGACGCTATAAACTCCTGGAAAGAAAAGTTTGAAATTTGTGTTTATGCTAAAAAGCTACTTGATAAACTCGAATATTTAAACACTAAAGTAAAAAATCCTGTTGATATAGAGGAAGTTAAAACAGGTATCTACTACGCTTGTAAATATCATGGTTCACAAATGCGTCAGTCAGGCGATCCGTATTATTCGCACCCGATCGAAGTAGCGATTATGCTTGCAGAATTTGTAGCAGACGAAGCGCCTAAGCTTTTTACTTCTAATATGATAAATGCTGCTCTACTTCACTATACTATTGAGGATACAGAACTTACTGAAAAGATGATCATCAAAATTTTTGGTAAAGAAATAGCAAAACATGTAGAAGGTTTAACTAGAATTAAACCGCACGGACAAATCAGTGTCGAGGAAAGCTTAAACCTATTAATTAAGCAAAAAAGATATGATACCGCACTTATAAAATTATTTGATCGTATTCATAATGTACAAACATTAGCAGCTAAATCACCTGAAAAAGCGAAGCAGATCATTGTGGAAACATTTAAGAAGTTTCTAGTTGTTGCTATAAATTTAGAGTGTTATGAAATTGAAGAAAAGTTTAATGAAATTTGCTATAGGTTTTTATACAAAGATAAATTTTTTTCAACAAAAATAAATATCATTATTCACTATGAATAACCTACTTCTTTTTCCAACTTTTGAAAATGATTTAGACCAAACATACAAATTATAAGTAATGGAACCATCACAACAAACAAACCATATTGACCCCAATATTTGGTTAAATATATAAAAATTCCAAACTAAGTGATTATACACATTAAGGCTCTAGAAACAGCATATATTTTATACTACTGTAAAGCGTTTAAAAACCGGAAAATGCTTAAAAAAGATTGAAACAGCAGGAACAGTATCAAATGAACATATTATCAAACCTATTTGAATTAAAAGAAGCGGGAAAGGTGTAGTTGTACTTTTTAAAAGGTATGGTGCAAATAGAATAAATATAAAGAGTAAAGCTAATTTTACTCTAAGAATTTTTAAAGGATCTATTTTATAACTTAGAAAACATATTAAAGACATACTAGCTAGGTGGAACATTGAAATAATAAAATTATGATGAATAACCTGAGCTGCACTATATCCAAATGCATTTTTTAAAACTTCACCACAAGTAATATAAGTATAGTAGAAAATATGGGCCAAGCACAACTCATTATGAAAAAATATATAGTTGTCTTCTTATTAGGTTTTTGGTAAAAAATCTCATCGTTTTTTAATTCTTTTTTGTCAATATTTGCTTTTTCATATTTTCGTAAAAGTCTAGCACTTGCATCTACAAAATCAGGCTTTTCTCTAAGATGAGCTCTAGCGTAGCCTCTCACAACTGCAATAATTGCACCTATCCAAATGGCAAGACGCCAATTAAATCCTTGAGTAGTAACTAAAGATACTATAGCTAAAGCTACAGTTGTCCCAATTACTGATGCTACGGCGATAAAAGAAACTACGGGATATTGTATAGGTGATTTTGCAGTTAAATAAAGTTCTGCTACTACTATTTCACCTACAGACGCTATACCTTGAATTGCACGGCAAATTGTGATTAATACAGCAGCAAAATAACCTACTTGTTCATAAGTAGGAGCATTTGCCATAATTATACAGGATAAAGCCATTAAGGTAGATAATAACAGTAGATTTTCGCCCTAATTTGTAATCACCTATTCGACCAAAAACATATGCTCCTAGTGGTCTCAATATAAAGGTAGAACAAAAGGTAAAGGCAGAGAGAAGAGAAGCTGCACTCGAATCATATTTAGGAAAGAACAATTCATTTAACAATACTGCTAAATGGACGTACAACATTAAATCAAAATACTCAAGAAAAGTAGCTGTAGATAAAATTCCCGTGGCTTCTTTTTGGTCGCTTGTTAAACTTCTCTGTTCTTTTTCATAGCCTAGCATAAATTCTTTACAAACAATTAAATTGTAAAGAAATTTATACTGTTTTATATAAAAGTCAATAGAAAATCTCGCTTTACACGATAAATAAAAAAAGGAAGTGCAACTTAATATATTTCGTGAATTGATAGAGAAAAGCTATAATATATTGCGATGTTTTTTATAGTTATAATTATATAGATTTAACTGTATTCCCCAGTAAATAGTAACGTTAAAAGCAAGAAACAAACTAACAATTAGTACTTTAAATTTACTTTATTTTATTAGCATGATAGATATGTGATATAATTGAAAGAAAAAATAAATAATATACAGCAATGGTTCATTTTTAGATTGAAAAACAAAATACTGTACTATCATTGGTAGTTATAATTAAATATATTCAAAATATGCTTTTTCAATCACTAAATTTATACTCTATCTTAGTTGCAGGTCTTACAGCTACTGTTATCGTGTTTATGCGTCAATTATATTATTACAAACAGCAAATTATTAATAAGGATTTAAAAATAATACCTGCATATTTTGATAAAAAAATGTTATATAAAATTCTTAATAATAACTGCGATAGATATTCTGCTCTTGAAATGATTAAATCATATTTTAAGTTGAAAACCGCAAGATCGTTATCATATGAAGAACTTGAAAATGATAAGCAATTAAGCGAATTATTTAGAGATTATTTAAACTATTTTATTGATGATTTTATATCAAAATCCGATAAATCAGTTACAGTAAATAAAGTGTTTAGTATACAAGATGAACATAACAATACTCATAAATCATATGCATTTTTAGAGAAAAATAAAATATCGGACAAAACACATCAAATGCTTATATATGTCAAAGTGCCTTATATAATGACCCAAGATGACCAAGAAAGCTTAAACACTTTCATACACTTGGCTAAGATAATGTAGATTGCCCAAAAACAAAATCAGACACTCAAATGACAAATTTAAGATTGAGCTTAACGAGGTCGTATAAGCGAATCTTACAAAATTCGGCATCAAGAGCTTAATATAGAAATTATTCTAGAAATTATTCCGCTTTGCATAAGAAAATAAAATTCCAGACTATCCGAACAATCACAATAATTAGCAATAATTATTAAAACTAAACCTAGAATATTAAAAAAATAGACAAATGGTTTGCCATAAGATTTCTCTTCTTGTTTAATGCTACTTTTTAATAATTCATATATTAGATATTTTAACATTGAATTACCTATTTCATAAGAATAGCGAGCAATACACCTACACAAAAAGCGTAAGCGAGATTCCGCAAAGGGTGGTCACGTGTCGACTCACATCAATCCGCTACATTAGCTTTACCTTTATCCATTACTTTATCTTTATAATGTTCCATAACAGAATGATAAATTATCTAACTGCTCATCTAGAATATCTCCGGATTTACCTTTTAAATTACGTAATCTTGACACTAAGCTTTCAATATCTTTTTTGATACCTTCGACATCTGCTGTAGCAGAGTTTGAATTTGATTCTTTTATAATTTACTCCTTTATTAGTTTACATTTTGTTAAGCAAATTATTTTGCCTACAAAACTTATACGATGCTCCTCTTATAAGAACTTTACAATAGCTTAAATAATAAAAAAACCGAATCTAAACTAGATTCGACTAAATTTAATGATTTTTTATTTCGTATTACTTCTACTTACTACCGAATGAAGAAACAATTTTATTAATTAATGATTCAATATTAATTGCTGATTGAGTATATTTTATCTCTTCATTAGCCGCTAAATTTTCATCGTCATTACCTGGTACAATTGAAATATATTTACCTCCAAGTAACCCGCTGGTGACTACTTGGGCTTTAGAATCTTTAGGTATTTTAACATCATCATTAATATTTAGATATACACTTGCATCAAAGCTATTTGGATCTAAAGTAATTTGCTTTACACTACCGATTTTTATACCTGAAATCATTACGTCGCTTCCAACTGCTATCCCTTCCGCACTTTGGAAATGAGCAGTTACCTGATAGCCTTTTGAGCTAGTTATAGAACTACCTGTTTTGTAGGCAAAAATCAAAAATAGCAAAGCAATAATTAATACTACAAAGCCTATAATTGTTTCAATAATGTTCTGTTGCATTGTTTTTTATATTTTATTAATTAATTACGGTTGCCATCTATTATATTTAAGATTTGATGTTTTAGGCAGCTTTTTAACTATTTTATTATTCTTTTGCCATGGAAAAAGCTGAATATTTTTTGGTATCTCATTTACTAAATGATGTAACCAAGCGTGCCAACTTGGCGGAATTTTTGTAGGTTCATTTACATTTTTATAAATAACAAACCTCCTTGGACGCCCTAAACAATCAATATTACGGCTTTCATAATATTGATTCAAAAACTCATCTTCTCCTACTTTTTTGTGAAAAAAAGTAATAAAAAACTTATCTATCCACGACATTTTAAAATTTCTATAGCAGTTTCTCTTCCTTGCACTGCAAGTTTATCGGCAGCAATATTACCGCTATTATTTGCATGACCTTTTACCCATTTCCAAATAATAGTATGTTTACTCAATTCTGCGTATAATTTTTGCCATAAATCGGCATTTTTAACGGGTTCATTGTTGCTTTTACACCAATTATTTTTTATCCAATTATGAATCCAAGCGGTAATTCCTTGTTGCAAATATTTACTATCGGTATAAATCTCAATATTACAAGATTTTTTTAAAATCCTCAAGGCTTCAAGTGCTGCCGTAATTTCCATACGATTATTAGTCGTATCTAACTCATACCCAAATACTTCTTTGCTAGTATCATTAAATTGAAGCAAAGCTCCCCACCCTCCGGGACCTGGATTACCCGCACATGCACCATCAGTATATATCACTACTTTTGAATCCATAATATGCATTAACTAGGTTTAGGTTTAGAAGAATTACGAAACTTATCTAACATTATAACATTTGGACTTGAAGATGATGAAGTCTGATAACTTTTATTATTACTTATTTCCTCTTCATGTTGAGGATTTTCATGTATATTTAACGACTGATTAAAAGTGAGACTGTAATTATTATTGGAATCAACAAAGCTAATCAGTGCATCAAAAGGTACGTAAATTATTTCTTTAACACCGTCAAAACTTACTGTTAAAGAAAAGCCCGTATCATTTACTATTAAATTTTCAAACTGATATTGCAGTACTATCGTTATCTGTTTCGGATATGCCTGTTTAACTTTTGAAGGTAAAATTACCGCAGGGTTATCGGTTCTGTACGATATGTATATTAACTGATCCCAATATAAATTTTCATGCTGAATTTTTGTTAGAATTTTTTTCACAAATTCTAGCATATATTCATGCACAAATTTTTTATATTCAATATTCATACGAGAAAAATAAATAAAAATAGGTCGACGAAGTTTAATTTGAACAGTTTACGTCATTACGAGGAAAAACTGTAAGTTTTGACGAAACAATCTCAGGAGTCCTACTTTATGAGATTGCCACATTCTCTACGTTCGCTTGCAATGACAAGATCAACCGTTTTTAGGCAATGCCAATTTTTCAAATTAAACAAGTATAAGTGAGGGTTTTTCTGTTGCCCGGCACACCCTCCAGCCGCGTAGGATTAAGCTGCTAAAGCTAAACGACCTACAGAACGATTATTATCGTTTGCGTTTCTTTGTTTTGACCCATATGGCATAAGCCATCGGCGGAATCATCCCGAGTAAAAGCAATCTTTTTATTAGGCACGTCGATCCTATTTCGCCCCCCAAAAATACTCGATGAACTTCGTATTGTCTACTCTTTTAAGAGTTATTACATATTTAAACTTTTCTAAATGACGTAGCTAATAAAGAGAAATTTGAAGGCGACACGGAACGCAGAACCGCAGGGTACACACAAGTAACGTGAGGATTCGAATACCGGATCGACGTACAAATTACCTTTAGGAGCAAGTTATTTAGAAAGTTTTGGTGGAGGCGTCGGGTACTGCCCCCGAGTCCGCAACCTCTATTCTAAATTACGTTTATTACTATAGCTATATTAGCACCAAATATTATGCCTTAATTTGATTAAAATGTAAAGGTCAAATAAGAATTCTAGATTTATATTAAAAATGGACTTATAATAAATGTTTAGAATTCTAAATTAAAAACTTAATTATGCTACCAAATCTTGGAATTATCGCCGGTAGAGGTTCATTACCTTACTTAATAGCAGGTAATTATACAAAGCAAGGCGGTAATTGCTATATCGCGGCAATTAAAGACGAAGCTGATATAGATCAAATTAAAGATTTTGAATATAAGATTTTAAAAATCGGTATGGTCGGGGAAGCTATAAAATATTTTAAGGAGCATAAGGTAAAAAATATTATTTTTATCGGTGGAGTTAATAGACCGAATTTTAAAAATTTAGCCGTAGATAAAATAGGCGGTTTATTGCTTTTCAAAATAGTTGGGCAAAAAATTCGAGGAGATGATAGTTTGCTAAAAACAGTAGCGGATTTTTTTGAAAGTTACGGTTTCAAGGTAATTTCAAGTAATGAAATATATAAAAATCAACAAGGTAACTCCAATATTATAACCGATACTAACCCTATAAGTTCAGATAAAAATGATATTGAGCTTGGAATAAAATTATTGAATCATCTAAGTGCATTCGACATTGCACAATCGGTTATAGTTGAAAGTGGCTACATACTTGGTATAGAGGCTGCCGAAGGAACGGATAATTTAATAACGAGATGTGCAGATTTACGTAAAAATCCTCATGGAGGAGTATTAGTAAAAATAGCGAAATTAGATCAAGATAATAGACTAGATATGCCGACGATCGGTCCTAATACTATAAAGAATCTTGCTAAATATAATTACAAAGGGATAGCGATTCAAAAAAATAACGTAATTATAGTCGAAGAAGAATTAACTATAAAACTCGCTAATGAACATAAAATTTTTATAACAAAATGTTAGCAATAGGTATTACCGGTAGCTATGCATCGGGTAAAACTTTTATGTTGGATTATTTAGCAGAAAAAGGATATAAAACTTTTTGTGCCGATAGATGCATAAAAGAATTATATCAAGATGTAGTTTTGCAAACTCAGATTTTAAAATTACTACCTGAACTTGAGTCTTTCAATATTGGAAAAATCAGTAATTTAATTTACAATAACGACCTAGCTAGAGAAAAACTACAAAATTTTATTTACCCCTTACTAATAGATAAACTCATTTTCTTTAAAAAAGAAAATGCTAATTCCAAATTTGGCTTTGCCGAAATACCACTGCTTTATGAAGCTAAATTTGATAAATATTTTAATTTTGTCGTAACAATATACTGCTCTGAAGAAATAAGAATGCAAAGAGCAATAACGAGATCTTCTTTTGATATAGAAATTTATAATAAAATCAAAGAAATTCAACTACCACAAGAGAGCAAAATAGCAAAAGCAGATTTTGCTATAAATAGCGGCGTTGATATGTTAGACTTGGAAAAACAAATAGCGAAGCTAATAAAGGATTTGGAATGTCGAGTTTAAGAGAAATAATTTTAGATACCGAGACTACGGGACTTGACCCACGACAAGGTCATCGAATCGTTGAGATCGGTGCTATTGAGATGGTAAATAAGGTATTAACAGGCAGGAATTTTCATTTTTATATAATCCTGAGCGAGATATGCCGTTTGAGGCTTATAGAATTCATGGTATATCCGGCGAATTTTTAAAAGACAAGCCTCTATTTCATACAATAGCCGATGATTTTTTAGAGTTTATTTCAGATAGCAAGCTGATTATTCATAATGCTCCTTTCGATATTAAATTTCTAAATCACGAATTATCATTATTAAAAAGAACCGAAATTAAACTCTTGGAACTAGCAAATACTATTGATACTTTAGTAATGGCTAGAAGCATGTTTCCAGGCTCAAAATATAATCTTGATGCATTATGTAAAAGATTTAAAGTTGATAATTCAGGTAGGCAGCTTCACGGAGCTTTGAAAGATGCAGCATTACTTGCAGAAGTATATGTAGAGTTAATGGGCGGTAGACAATCCGCTTTTAAAATGGTTGATAAATCTGCCGGAATAAATAATTTAGCAACTCATCAAGTAAATCACAAAACAGAGCAAGCTACTATTGTTATTAAACCTACAAAAGAAGAGCTGCAAAAACATAAAGAGTTTCTCAGTAGGATTTTAAAAACTGCTTAGTAAAACGTCATTGCGAGGAGAGGCAAAGCCTCGACGTGGCAATCTCAGGGATTTTATATTTCATGAGATTGCTACGCTCCTTTTAGTCGCTCGCAATGACGATTATCAACAATCCCCTTAAAACTTATCTATGAAAACAAATTTTCTTGTATTTATAACCTTTACAATACTTATCTCTTTAGGCTTTTGGCAGCTTAGTCGTTTAAAAGAAAAGAAATTATTTTTAGCTTCAATGCAAGCTAACCTAACCTCACCTGCAATTAATTTAGCAGACATTCAAGACGGTTTACCTTATCACAAAGTAAAAATTACCGGTCAATTTTTGCCTAATAAAGACATATATTTGTACGGTAGAAGATCAATGTCGAGTGCAAAAGACGGATATTATTTAGTTACTCCTTTTAAAACCATAGAAGATAAAGTTATTTTAGTAGCACGAGGTTGGTTCAGTAATCGCAATAAAAATATTATCACGCAAGCTACAAACGACCGGCAGCACGAAATTATCGGCGTTACCATGCCATCAGAAAAAACTCGTATCTACTTACCTGCTAACGATATAAGAAATAATGTGTGGCTAACGCTAAATTTAAAAGAAACATCCAAAGTGTTAGGCTTAGATCTTGAGAATTTTTATATTATTGCGGAAGGAAAAGATATTAGCAATCTAGATATTTTATTACCTCTTGCAATAAATTATTTAGCAGTAATCAGAAATGACCATTTAGAATACGCCCTAACTTGGTTTGGACTTGCTATTTCTTTAATCGTAATATATGTAATTTATCGGCGTCATTATATGGCTGTGGATGTCATCCCGCGAGCTTGTAGCGGGATCCAGAAAAATAATTAAAAAGACTGGACCCCGTGGTCAAGCCACGGGGTAACAGTAGAAAATCGACACATAAATGAGTGATTTACAAAGAGAAGCATCCGATCCTAATTACTCCGTTTGGGTATCGGCATCTGCCGGTACCGGTAAAACCAAAATCCTAACCGATCGATTTTTACGTCTGTTAATAACGGGCGTAGAGCCTTCCAATATTTTATGCCTTACTTTTACTAATGCTGCAGCTATAGAGATGCAAGTAAGGATTAATAGCAGACTTAAATATCTTTCTCTTTGCAACGCCGAGAAACTAGAAGAAGCACTTTTCTTAATGAGCGGCAATAAGCCATCGCCGCAAGAAACAGAAAACGCAAAAACTTTATATGATAAAATACTAAATAGCAATAAGCTTTTAAATATCTATACAATTCATGCTTTTTGTCAAAAAATCCTTAACACTTTTCCCTTAGAAGCCGGCATAACACCAGAATTTAAAATCCTTGAAGAAACTAAATTACAAGATATCTTCCTAAATATCAGAAACGAAATTTACTTAAGCGATGAACATAATGACTTAATAAAAAATTTACTTAACCGATTTCATGAAATAACTCTGCAAGATATTTTTACCGAGATAATCGAGCAGAAAATTAAATTCAGAAAGTTATTTATAAATAAGCAAATTCCCAAAGAAATATCTAATAAAAGATTAGCGTTAGGGGAATTAAATAATATTTACGATAAGGTAAAAAACTTATTTGCCGAGTATGATGTGGAGATAGCACCAAAAGAAATTTTTTTTACCAAAGACGGGAAAAAACGACAAAGCCTTTTATCGAAAGAATTAATAAGGAAATATCCTAAATTATTACTAGAGCTAGAAAAAATTACCTCTGAAATTTACCGATTAGATGAGCTGCGTCGCATAGAAGAGCTAGAATATCATACGAACTTACTTACTAAACTTGCGCATATTATTTTAAAAAAATACGATTCATATAAGGAAGAAAATAATTTACTCGATTACGACGATTTAATTTACTACACCGAGAAATTACTAAATAATAAAACTACTCATAAGTGGTTACTGCATAAGCTTGAAAACGAGATAAATCATATTCTTATCGATGAAGCACAAGACACAAGCCCCCCGCAGTGGAATATTATTACTACTTTAATAACAGAGTTTAATGCTGTAGAGAGGCCAAATAATAGTGTTTTCATAGTCGGCGATGATAAACAATCGATCTTCAGTTTTCAAGGGGCTGATCTTCATAATTTCAACTTATTAAATGAGCGACTAAAAGCAAATCTTACAAATGCTAATAAGAAATTCAAAAATATCACCCTTGAATATTCTTATAGATCATGTACAGAGATTTTACAATTTACTTATAATGTTTTAAAAAATATAAAATCCAATTACCCGAGTTTATTCCTTTCGAATAATCCTTTAATATCCTCATTTCGTACACATCAAGGCTCTGTAACGGTTTGGCCATTAGTGACGAGTGAAAAACAAGAAGAGCTTTTTTGGGCACTACCTGCAGATTATGAAAATTCTAAATCTGCTGCCGATTTACTCATAGAAAAAATCGTAAATTTTATAAAAGAACAAATAGAAAGCGAAGAAATTTTACCGTCTACTGCAAACAGAATATCTGAAAAAGATTTCATGATATTAGTCAGAAAGAGAGATGAATTTAGTAATAATCTGATCAAAGAACTTAGCAAAGCTAAGCTTAAAGTTGAGGTAAGCGATAGAATGAACCTTAAGGAAAATCTAACTATAATGGACTTAATTTCATTAGCTAAATTTGTGTTACTACCTGATGATGATTTAAATCTTGCCTGTTTACTAAAATCACCGATTATTGGAATAAGCGAGCAGCAATTATACAAACTTCTTGTAAATAAAAGTGAGAATAGCTTATGGGATATACTCTCTTCACATGAGGAGATATATAATAAGTTAGATTCTCTAATTGAAATTTATAAAATATCGATTGTTGAGAACTTCTTTGATTTAGTGGTGCATAATCTAAATTTACGAGAGATTTATGATGATGATAGTGATGATATGATAAATGAGCTATTAACATTAAGCAAAAACTATGCAAATGATATAGATAATTCACTGCAAGGATTCGTTGCTTGGTTTGAGAATAACGATATCTATATTAAACGTGATATGGAGCATTCAGACAAAATAAGAGTAATGACCGTCCACGGCTCTAAAGGGCTTGAAACTCCTATTGTTATATTATGCGATTCTACTACTTTACCGATAAGCAGCAATAAATTTATTTGGGATGATAAAGGAGAAATGTTTTTCTCTGCTAATGCTGCCGATACTCCTGAGTTTTTGCAAAAGCTGAAAGAAGCTGAAAAATTAAAAGATTTGCAAGAATATATAAGACTACTCTACGTTGCAATGACAAGAGCTAAAGACAGGCTGATTATATGCGGTTTTAGTAATAAATCTACCACTCCTGAAAATTGCTGGTATGAAATAGCCAAACAAACTTGCGATAAATTTCTCAATTAGTAGCTGCTATATTAAATATAATATACTATTAAGACGCACATATATTTAAATAGCGTCTTATGTTAAAAATTTTAGAAAGTTTCTTTGAAAATAAAGCAAGAATTAAAATAGAAAGGTTAAACAATTACCATCCCTGCATTATGCTTATGAAAAAGGTAATAAGGAATAATACTTAAATTTTTTTCTTTTAAGGCTTGTTTATACTTTATTATTTTAGAAATAACAACTACAACAAGAAAAATAAAAATACTTATTAACATAAGATATAAGATATTTAACTGATCAAACATCATTAATTTCACAGAATTTAGTTAGATACTACATAATAGTAGTAACATTTATTTAAATTTCAACTTAAATATTTTTTATTTAAATTTAACTCCTATATCTTAAATTTAAATCATTTATAGATATTGTCATAAGAAAATTAATAAGATTTTTATTGAAACCGCTACTTATAAAATAGATAGCATAATAATTTATGCATTATGATAATGATCATGCCCTAATAAATCAGATTTAAGAATACCACAATTATATTCATATAAATCTAAATAAGCTTGTAATTCATGAACATTTTGTTCTATTTTTTCATAATTATATTTATATGAGTTTTGGAATTTTTCAACTAATTTACCTTTATTAACAACTTTTTTATAAGAATCTTCTTTAAAAAACCCATCTTTTTGTTCTTCACTACGAAAGTAATCCTTAAATTCACTATGTTTTTTTCGGTAAATTATAGATAAATTCTGCAAATTTTTCTAATTGAATATTGGTAATTAGAGTCAATACCAAACCTATATTTTTATTGGTTAACTCTTGAAATTTCATGCTCTATTGTATCTTTTTGTTCAATTTCAATAACATTATTAGATAAAATAACTAAATCTTTTTTATTAACCTCTTGCTTTTCAGATTCCTTTAGTTTTATATTCAGTATTTCCTCTTCTAATGCCTCTTTACTCAATAATTTTTTTAATGCAGCAAGCCACGGACCAAAAGCTGTACTTTCTAACTTTTTAAAATATTCTTTTAACTTCATAACTAATTTCCTTGTTTATATTTTCTTAGTTTAATTTATAGTACTAGTTGGAAGTAATCAAGTTATAGAGCTAAGAAAAATTAATACTTTTGTAAAAATTATATATAGCGTAACAATTGAAAAACAGTTTTAAAATGCTTAAAATAATTTGACTATTTTAGAAAATTTTAATAAAATCTATTAATAAACTCAATCGATAATACAAAATATGAAAACAGCTTTTATCTTCCCCGGTCAAGGGTTGCAATTGATCGGCATGGGAAAAGATTTTTATGATAATTTTAAACCCGCCAAAGAAACTTTTCAAATCGTTGATGAAGTACTAAACCGAAAACTCACCGATATAATTTTTAATGGACCTTCTGAAGAACTTACCTTAACCACTAACACACAACCGGCATTAATGGCAGTATCTATGGCAATAATAAATATTATCAAAGCTGAAACCGGTAAAAGTTTGGATAGTCTTTGCGATTATGCTGCCGGTCATTCGCTAGGTGAATATAGTGCTTTATGTAGCACCGAAAGTATTAACCTTGAGACAACAACAAAACTACTTCATATACGTAGTACATCTATGCAGGAAGCATGTCCTGAAGGTGAGGGAAGCATGGCGGCTTGTATCAATATTCCGCTTCAAAAACTTGAAGAAATATTAGAAGAGATCAATAAAATAAATTTATGCCAAATTGCCAACGATAACATTGAAGGACAAATAGTTATTAGCGGCAAGACCACAGCTATAGATCATGCTATTAGTATAATTAAAGATTTAGGTTATAAAGCGATAAAGCTGAAAGTCAGTGCTCCATTTCATTGTAGCTTAATGAAACCGGCAGAAGAAAAAATGCGAGTAGCTCTTGATAAAGCTGTAATTAATAAACCTCTGATACCGATAATCCAAAATTATACCGCAAAACCTACTCTAGATCCTACAGAAATCAAACAAAATTTAATGCTTCAGATATGCGGGCGAGTTAGATGGCGTGAAACTCTAGAACTATTTCACAAATTAGAAATCGCTCATATAGTAGAAATAGGGGCAGGAAGCGTACTAACAAATATGCTCCGGAAAATTAATTATCCATATAAGTTAAGTAATATAAGTAATTTAGAAGAACTACAGCATTGTTTAGATAACGTTAGTCAATAACTGTCTCTAATAACTTCTGATTCATAAAGTTTTTAAATTAACTTAATATTATTATATGCAAATTAGTTTTAGTTTTTTTAAGCAATTGCTAGAATTATTCACTAGTGATTGGCAGAGCTATTTAGACAAGGTAATAGAGGATTTTAAAATTTAGCCTTAACAGATACTAATGATACATTTTTAAAAGAAGAATGTTATAAAAAAATTGCTCTTATCCAAAAAGACATTAAAGAAGGTGAATATCCATGGTATGTTGCTCCTTTTAATAAAATAGATCATGCAAGTTTATTACTTACCAATATTCATATATTAGAGCTTGATTATCTAAATCAAAATACGGTAAAAGCAGTAAAAAATATGCTGCGAAATAACTTCAAAGATATATATAATCCGGAAATTTATATTATTGCTAATTATAAAGAACCTATAATTAAAAACTATACAATAATAGATAAAATAGCCAAAGGTAAAGTTATTACCTTTGAAGATTTAAATATTAAATATGTAGATCACACGGATGAAGAGTTACAATATATTGGTGATATAGTAAATGATATTAGAAAACTAGACAGCGAGTTAGTAGCAGATATTCAAATATCATCAAATTTATTTATCAATTTTATTTTGTAGATTTCTTATTACTCAGTGTACAATCATTTTTATGGCTGCATATTTTGAAGAATTACACAATTTTCATCAAAATTTAGATAACCTCAATTTTTTAGTACCGTTACAAAAATATATTCCCGAATGCCAACCAAAAGACTATAAGAGTTTCAATCTTAAAGCAATAACTTGGAATAGATTTTTAGTTAAATATCAGAAATTATTTGATATTTGTGATGATAACACGGATATTAAAACTATCGAAGCCAAGGCTAAACAGTTTTACAAATATATTGAATATTTTATTGAATATTTCCGTAGTTGGGATGATTTACCTAGTTATTGGTATATGGACTTTAAAGGGCTACCCGGGTGTGATAAGGAAGCTTTGATTATGAGCAATTCCGTAAAGCCGGGAAATGATTATATTGAGTTAGAAAAATTATAAAATAATTCTAGAAATTTTGCTTATTAGATGATATAAAGTAAGGCCATAACCGGAGAGATGGCCGAGTGGCCGAAGGCGGCGGTTTGCTAAACCGTTATACGGGTCATACCGTATCGAGGGTTCGAATCCCTCTCTCTCCGCCAGTCTGTACAGTTAGCCAATTCTTGTAGTGCTATCTAAGTATAATCTTTATCACCAAGCATATTATAGATTTCCGGCATATATTTATGTTTCAGCCAAATCTCAAGGCTACCGATAATATAAAGGTTATTTTTAGCTCTGCTAATACCGACGTTTAAGACGTTTGGCTTTTGCGTCATTATATTTCTTGCACCTTTATCAAGAGGATGCTGAGCTCCTAGTAGTATTTTACCGTATCGTTTTCTGTGCCTTGAAATGCATGAATAGTGCCGATATTTTTATATCCAAATGCTTGAATTGTTTTCTCATATCTTGAATCGTCATATTATTTCATTCAATTTTCTACGAATAGATTCGCTGTAATCTTTATACATTGTAATAATGTAAATTTGTTTGAGCAAATCATCCCCTTTTTTCTCTTTTAATACTTGGTTTTAATAACTCTAGTAATTTTTGAAATTCGGCTTCCGATTCATATTTATAACGTTGAACCTTATTATCTTTCATATCTATCCATTTTGAAGTACCTAAAATCGTTCTAATATCAGAGTTACAGTCAGAGGTAGCAAAAATCATTTTGTCACCGTAAGCTATTTTTTACATATTTTAAACATCAGATTTTGACATCTTCTATGCACTAATAAAGGGAAACCAACCGTAATATCATCTATTTTTGTTTGATATAAAGAATTACGGTCAGCTAGGTTTTGCAATGAAACTTCCGAAGGTGACCACTCAGGATATGAAACCTTAAAATGTTATAATTTGTTCATTAAATCTTGCATTAAATCTTGCTTTAATATAGAAATAGGATCTATTTGCAGCGGATCACCGACTACTACAACTTTTTTTGATTTTTAAATAGCACTAGCTGCGTATTGTGGCGGTATCTGCTCTGCTTCATCAATAAATAACCAAGGAATTTCATTATGTTCGGATGTTGCCAACATTTTATCGAATGAGTGAAAAGTTGTAGACACAACAGGTATGACCATAAAGAAATTTTGCCAAGCAATTTTGTTTATCTTAGGGTCACCCGATGAATGCACTGCCATATCAAAGAAATATTGCAGGCTATGCCCCAAATTATCAGCATTAGCATTTATAAATATCTCATGTAATCTTACAGCACTTATGAATAATTTTGATCTTAATTTTTCAAACTCTTTATCAAAGTAAGGAGTGACTTTATTTAAATCTTCAAAATTTTCTTGCCAATTTTTCCAAAATATATCTTTTTCAAAATCCTTAATATTGAAATATTTATCTTTTAAACTTACGATAGCCAAGCTTATATAGTCGTTAAGCTGTTTTATTTCTTCTACAGAAGCTTCAATTTTCTTAATTGCAGCTTTAATATTCTTAATATCAGTTTTTATCTGGTCAATTTCTTTTGAAGATTTATTTTTTAGCTTAATTAAATCCCGTTTTTGCTCATAGCAAGAATTGTATTTTGCGGTTTTAAAAAATGCATGAATTTTTTCAAAAAAACCAAATTTAATAATTTTATTTCACAATCAATTTCAAGTATTTTAGAGCTTTTATAATCAAGCTCTAATTCTAACTCATTTTGCTCTTCTTTTTTTCTGCATATATCACTCCTAAATTGATACAATATTTTCATAAACTTCATGAATTTCACTGTATAAATTGTTAAAATCAGCACACGCTTCTTTCCATTCATTATTAATTTCATCTATAGAATTACAATATTCAGGTTTAAAATGTGCAGGTGATTTATCTTTACATTTATTATTAACTAGCAGATTAAGATATTGCAGTATTGTATGTTTTTCATCATTCTTATCATCGTTTTCTTCTTCATCTTTATATTTCCAAAACTTATTTGAAAATCTCTTTTTATTTCCATGATTACCGAGCACCGCAGCAAATATACCCCTATCTTTCTCTTTTTCCTCTTTCAATAAAAGTTATTTAAAATATAGCTTATCTATTTTACTATATAACGATATTTCTTTAGATATATTTTCAACGGCATTGTTATTAGATGATGCAACAACCATACCGTAAGTTTGTAATTCCGTTTTTAAAGAATTAACATGATAATCAAAATTTGGTGTATGTAAGGAAGATTTTTTATTTTGAAACCCGTCCTTAGGATCTTCTAAAGTTGCTAAATATGAAGCACGATCTACATAGATATTTGCTATAAGATCAAAAAGTATAGTGGTTTTACCTGTACCAGGCGGACCATTAACAGCAAAAAGCTTTCCTGAAAAAGAGGGTAATACCAAATTAATCGCAGCAGCTTGCAGTGCCGCAAAGAGAGTGACTCGGCGATGAACACCAACGCGTCGGTTGCATCATAAATGGAGATAACAGTTCTTGTAGACTTTCTTGATGCTTTAAAACATCTATGGAACCCGGCTTATCTTCTTTACCGAGATATTTGGCAATTGCTGATTCCGAGTCAAATTTTTCTATATTACTTCGTACAAAATCTAATGGTCTTAGAAAAAAACTATTAAACATTTCTAAGGAAGGAGTGGCAAAATTATAAATTACCGGTTTATCTTTTTTCTTTTTATGCGAGGTAACTCTTCTTACACATATTTCAGAGCGGCTAAATAAATATTTTTTGTCAATTTCTAATTTCTGTACTACAAGATCAATCATAAGATTAATCATTTTTAAATCTAGAGTTTTAACTCAAGAATCTTGCTTTTTATCCTTAAAATATATTCTCTCACTTTCTGAAAATACTTCCTCTATTAGGCTGTTATTATTATCTACAAAATTTGGTAAATCTTTTAATTCTTTTTCTTGGAACTCTTCTCTCATGATTCTACCGAGAACATAAGCAACAGTAGACAACCATAAATCCTTCAATATATTTACCGTTTTCATCTATAGTTAAACCAGCAATAGGTGTTTGTCGGTTGCTCTTGCTTATCTTGATGGTTATTATAATCATTTAAGAACTCTTGATCTAATTTAGTTATATTGTGGATTTTCTTTAAAATATCAAGTGCAGCTTCCGACCGTTTTAAATAACCGAGATAAATATGCCAATGAACTGCTACTTCATTTTTTTCAAGATCAATACCGAATTTTGTTTTATCCAGTTTTTCAAACTAAGCATCTTTTAAGAAAAAAGTGTTTCTTTCTTATCCAGTTTGCAACTAAAACTGCCTTTTTTATCGGTATGTTCTCTAATAATTGCAAAATATCTATTTAAATTTTCGTTTTTATTAGGAGTTAGTACTTCAATAATCTTCCATACACTGAGGATAGATTTGCTTTGTTCATCAGATTGATTGTACATCAAAAGAAGTTTACACTTAAAATAGAAATATCCTAAGTATGAAACTAGAATAAGTAAACAACTTTTTAATGTTACTATTTATAGCATATAAAGATGTGTATAATTAACACAATTATCACCAAATTATTAATGATTTTATCCAAATAGGATATAATAAATGCAAAATAATAAGGAAATTATTAAATATATAGTGTCTAGCATTTGGTCTTCTTGGAATCCTATAAACTGGTCACCAAGTATGCAATTAGCTACCTTAAGTTATATATTCTCTTGTTTAATTAATGGGAATGATGAATATCCAATTGAAGATGCACAAATAATAAATAATGACCAGGAATGGCTTAAAAGCAATCAAACTTATACCTTTTATAATACCCAATTTCTAATCTTCTCCGTTATATGGAACTTGCAAAAGAGATACCTATATGCCTAAAAAGATTAAAAATATTTCATCAATTTGATGATGAGAATTATATACCCAATGAAGCGTTAGCCTCTCATAAGCTCATAAATAACTTTTCTAATTTATTGAAGCATTTTAAACTAACTCCTCTTATAGATTCTACTGATTTTAATCCTAACTATTTTATGGTATGGAGTTGGGCAAAAAATTTAGGGAATATTCCTAAATATTTTGGTCAAAAACTAAAGCGTGTTTGTAATAATATAGAAGAAGCAGAAAATTATTGGGAGAGTTATGAACCGGAGGCATTCTCTCATTTTTCTACCTTTCATGAGTTTATAAATACAATAACACGTTGTAATGATGCATTATTAGGTTGTAGAGATATTAGATCAGATATATATTATAATGAACTATAGTTAATTCAGATGAATACAACTTTCTTCTTTAGCAAATAAAGCAATTAATGCCTATATAGTCAAATGCACATTTAAACCGCTTCAACACACATAGCCATACCCATACCGCCACCGATACATAAAGTAACTAAGCCTTTTTTAGCTTTAGCTCTTCGTAAGCCGTGTATCAGAGTAATCAGTACACGTCCGCCACTTGCCCCGATCGGATGACCGATTGCTATTGCTCCACCGTTAACATTAACCTTCTCCATATCCCATTTCATTTCACGGTTTACATAAATACTTTGAGCGGCAAACGCCTCATTAACCTCGATAACTTCCAAATCATTAACGCTCCAACCTGCTTTACTTAAAGCTTTTTTGGATGCAGGAACAGGGGCAGTACCCATAATACTTGGATCAACACCGGCTGAAGCATAAGAAACAATACGAGCTAGCGGCGTTAAATTATGCTTTTTCAAAGCTTCTTCGGAAACTACCATAAGACATGCCGCACCGTCATTAATAGCGGAAGCATTACCCGCTGTAACTACACCGTTTTTATCAAAAGCAGGACGTAATTTACTCAGAATTTCAAGGCTGGTATCAGGTCTTACTGTTTCATCATGATCAAACAAACTAGTAGTTTTTTTAATCGTTACTTCGATAGGTAAGATTTCATCTTTAAAAACTCCTGCTAGCTGTGCTTTAGCTGCTTTCTTGTGAGAGCTTAAGGCAAACTCGTCCTGCTGTTGTCTGCTAATATTAAACTGTTTCGAGATATTTTCGGCTGTAATACCCATAAATACTCCTGAAAATACATCGGTTAATCCGTCATACTGCATTAGATCAACCATTTTAATATCGCCGAATTTAGCTCCTGCTCTGATATAGCTACCGTGCATACCGAGCGACATATTCTCCTGCCCACCTGCTATAACTATTTCATTATCACCCGTCATAATTGAATTTGCTGCAAGTGCTACGCTTTTAAGACCTGAGCCACATACTTTATTAATCGTATAGCCCGGCACTTCTTTCGGTATTCCCGCATAAATCAGAGTTTGCCTCGCCGGATTCTGCCCGCTACCGCCGGTTATTACCTGTCCAAGGATTACCTCACCTACTAAAGCTGGATCGATTTTGCTGTTTTGCAGTATATCCTTTATTAAATGAGCAGCAAGCATAGGTGCAGCTGTTGTACTAAGGCTACCTATAAACGAGCCGAAAGCAGTCCTTTTCGCATAAGTTATATAAACCGGTTTTGTCATAATGTGTACTCCTTAAACAATTTATCTAGTTTATCATTTATTAAATAACTAATATGTCCGCCTGCTACATCTATAAGCTTAGAGCTTTTAATAATTTTTGCAAAGGTAAAATAGAAGCTTTATGTACTATTTGATCATCTTCTGCTGCTACTATATATACAGGACAATGAATTAAACTCGGATCAATAATAAAATTATCGATTTTCCATTTAAGATTTATAAACATATTTTCATCTAATATATTTTGTGTAATTTGATTATAAATCTCCTTAGATATACTATTTTACCTGACATAAGCCCATTCTCTATTCTCAATGCTAATTCTTGCTCCTTATCGGAAGTTATAGAGAAAAATTTTTTTAATTTAGCATTGAAATAATCAGGGAATAAAAGAAAAAATAAAATTTGAATATGAATTTTAGTAATTATCGGTAAATTGTCTATGCCACTATCTAGTTTTAAATATTGATACAACATTCTTATATAGAAAAAATGAGAAAAATCCCACGGGCAGGTAAGTAAAGTCAGAGTTTTGATAAATTTAGGCATAAGTACGTTTGTAGCTATCGCAAGGTTACCGCCGATACAATGACCTATTAAATTAATGTATTTAATTTTCAAATTATCTATTACTTCGATTATTTTATGCACATAGTCGTCTAGGTTCCTCAATCTCTAGCCAATCTATTAAATAAACTTCACCGTAACTTCTCAAATTTTCAATAAAACTTTTGTCACGAGCTAACAGTGAGTTGAAGATAGAGAGGATGATTAGGAAAGTTTTGATGTCATCCTGATTTATTTCTATGTCATTCCCGACTTCCCCTTTGTCATTCTCACAAAAGCGGGAATCCATTTTTAATTTATTTTTACTGGAACCTGTGGACAAACCACGGGATAACACCGAGTAATACAACACCCTATAATGCTCTGTTTGCATTACTATTTTACCTAATTTTAAATATTTATTACCTAAATTATGTGTCTTTGTATAATTATTATAAAGGTCAAAATATTCCTGTAGTTTATTACTATCTAGGCATTGAGAGTATCTAATCTTATATTAGTAATTCTTGACAAAAGGCTAAATATATTGTATAAGTTCAGCACCTTCAGAATGTAATAACAAGTATATAGGCTCTAAAGTTTTAGGGGAAATACATAAAATCTTGAAGTGCTTAAGTTTTTTTTTTGTCCTTAGGGATTTATAATGCTAAGTACCTCATCACGATCGTTTAAAAACAAATTCAGAGCGGCATTTTGGCCTGTGCATAATTACGAACTCGGAAAGTTTATTCCGATGAGTACCTTAATGTTTTGTATTTTGTTTAATCAAAATGTTTTACGAATCTTAAAAGATAGTATTTTAATCTCCGAGATTAGTGCAGAAATAGCAGGTTTTGCTAAAGTTTATTGCGTTACGCCTGCCGCTGCTTTATTCGTGATTATTTATGCTAAAATGATTAATTATCTTACTTTTGAAAAGATCTTTTATTATTTAAGTGCATTTTTTATCAGCTTTTTTGTTTTATTCACTTTTGTAATTTATCCTAATATTCATATTTTTCATATACATCCCGATAATCTAGCTGACTGGATGGAACGTTATCCTCATTTTAAGTGGTATATCTCATTAGTAGGTAATTGGGGTTATATAGTATATTATAGTCTTGCCGAGCTTTGGCCTAATATTTTTTACGTATTATTATTTTGGCAGTTTGCTAATGAACTTACTACTACCGAAGAAGCAAAAAGATTTTATACTCTCTTTTCGCTATTCGGCAACTCTTCTTTAATATTAGTTGGCTTTTTAATGATGAATCTATCATCGGAAGATACTATTATTAAGAAGTTTATGAGTATTTCGGATAGTAAAATCACTTTAGTTCAAGTATCCACGACAATTGTGTCAATTGTTGCTATTATTTGTTGTTTGTTAGTTAGATTTATTAGCAAGAACGTTTTTACTAATCCGTTATTTTATGCTAAAGCAAAAAGCGGTAGCTCAACTTCAGAACGTATGGGGCTAATTAAAAGCTTTAAATATATTGCGAAATCAAAATATTTATGGCTACTTTTAATTTGTTCGGCAGCTTTCGGATTTGCTATTAACTTAGTCGAAGCCGTATGGAAAGCAAAAATTAAGGAATTATATCCGACTGTAAATACCTATGCTGAATTTAACAGTCTGTATATACTTTGGACAGGCGTGGCAATAATGGTTATGACCATCATCGGTAATAACATTATGCGTATGCACAACTGGTTTGTAGCAGCAGTTATTTCACCGATTATAATAATGGTGACCGGCATTTTGTTCTTTGTACTTATCGTATTTGACCAACAAATTTTATCATTATTTGATGGAGCAATTTTAATGTCACCTCTTGCTCTTGCCGTTTCAATCGGTGGCATTCAAAATATTTTAGCTAAAGGTACTAAATATTCTATATGGGATACTTCAAGAGAAATGTTATATATCCCTCTTGATGAGGAGCTTAAAACCAAAGGCAAAGCTGCGGTTGACGTGATAAGTGCAAAAGTCGGCAAATCCTCTAGCGGTCTTGTGCAATCTATTATTTTTACTTTAGTTCCAACCGCTACTTTTACCTTAATCTCACCAATTCTAATGCTTGTATTTACTTTTGTATGCTTAGCATGGATTTATGCAGTAAGAAAAATATATTGTGAATATCAAAAAATAGCATAAAATAAATTATTATCATCCCGCGACTTGATCACGGGATCTAAGGATACAGTCTGTGACCAAGATACCGTGGCTTGACCACGGTATGACACTGAACGTGTTTTTTGATCCACGCGGGTAATGCCCTTTTTAGCTAGGAACCTTACAGCATAAAACTATCGATGTTACTATGAATCAATCTCTCCTAAAGCTTTAGTCTCTATAATAAGAAAATCTCAAAATCCTTTAAGATATTTTCAACATCTTTTAAGATAGGATCAAATTCGTCTTTATTTGAGAAGAAGGCAGTTTAAATGAAGTTAGGGTAACTTTTTCACTCTTTATAAAATTATGAGGCTGAGGCTGATCCTTAAGTTTAATAGTAACAACTTCGCCTGCTAGAGAGTTCGGATGTCTGTTCTCATTAATTGAATCTGGATGCATAATTTCTAGGTTTTTTGGAGTATTATCTTCCTTGTTCTTACTACGGAATGAAAAAATTCTAGATGATGGCATTTGATTTACATTTTATTTAAAAAACGCTATTTATTATAGGGCAATAATTTATATTTAACAAGCAGGATGGTTAATTGTCATAAACTTTTCTATCATTCTAGTAACGGAACGTTCTAGTTCAATATCTAATTTTGAATAATCAGAAAAGTTAAACCATTTAAGTTCATTCGATTCGTTATTTTTTATAAAATTATCATTATTTACTGTTTTTAGTAAAAATCGTACATCATAGTGATAATGAGCAGGCTCCTTATGAGTTTGCGGAATATAATGGGTGTCTATATCAAAAATCTCCTTATTTATCGTTTTGATTTCATTAATTCCAGATTCTTCTATAGCTTCTTTAACCGCTACATTTAATATATTACTATCTCCATCACAATGACCGCCTGGTTGAAGCCACTTATCAAGCTTTTTATGGTGCATCAATAAAAATTTAGTTTTATCATTATTAAGTAAAAAAGCCGAAGCAGTGAAATGTCCTATTTGTAAATCTCAGCTAAAAGGGTTTTCATATTCATTTAAAAATTCAAGCATTTTTGTTTTTGTAACAATTTCTTCAGGATATGTACTACTGTAATTTTGTAGTTTAATATGTAATTCATTCATAATGATAATTTTTTATGTATAGAGCTTCGATATTTAACTCAAATTTCTCTGCTAAGTCAAATGAAAATAATGTCATAAAATTATATTGTCCATGTTTCATGGTAATTATCATTGACAATTAGTTAATATTTAGTTATATATCGCATAACTAAAATTTAATATTAACTAATTAGGTTTATTTTTATGCTTAACAAAATAGTCGAGTTATTTAGAAGTGATGGTACCACCCCCTTGGTATAGTAAGATTGCAGTAGTAGGAGCATGTGCTGTTGGAATTTATGTGATAGCAGGTGATTTACTTAAATCTCCGGCTTTTATTCTCAAATGTGGTGCCGATGTAGTAGCAACAATGGGAGCAATTCTAGCATATGAGCATTATACAGACGCAACTTCGCAAGAAAGTCCGATGGAATTGATAGAAAATGAAGCACAAGCTGAAATATAATAATAAAATATTTTTAACGAATTTAGAGGACACACCGACTCTAAATTCGTATTCATTTACCATTCAAACCGTTTTTTAGTCTAATTTTGACTTGTTTTAAAGAACGAGGAGTTGCGTCCGTAACTTCAATTTCAATATTTTCTGAAATATCTATTCTAGTACCGATAGCCGGAACACTACTGACTCTAGTCAATACTAATCCACCTATCGTATCAAACTCATCATAATCATTTTGTAGCTTTTCTCCTATTATTTCTTCAAGCACTTCTACTTCAACACGTGCATTTGAAATAATTGTTGAGTTATTAATAACCTTGAAATTATCGCTATCTAATTGCTGATCATGCTCATCATCTATTCGTCCTACTATTTCTTCTATAAGATCTTCAATAGTAACTAAACCGTCAGTACCGCCATACTCATCAACAACTATTGCAATATGTGTTCTCTCACGACGCATTTTTGCTAGCAAATCTAATAATTTCATAGAAGGAGCTGCAATTATATGCTTACGTATAAGCTTTTTTAAACGACCGTTTTGCTTTGTAGCCAATGCTTTAAATAAATCCTTGATATGAATGAACCCTACTACATTATCCAAAGTACCGTCATATATAAGAGTTCGTGTATGTGGGACTTCTAACTTAATAGACTCACTTAATTCTTCTAGATTCATAGTTAATTTTATTGCCGCAATATCGGAACGCGGTACCATTATATCTTCAATAGTTTTATCTTCTAGCTCCAATAAATTAGCTAAAATATTACGCTCGTCTAAAGTCATTTTTTGGCTATTAATTTTAAGGCGTTTTATGACACCAAAAAAATTATCGGGCGTTTTTGTTTTTCTAAAAAAATTTTTTATCGGAGAGAATAATTTTCGTACAGTAAAAATTAACTTATTATTTTGATTTTTTTTACTAGAATCTTCTTTTTTTGAAGATTTTAACATAAATTTTTTTATTTAGTTAATAAGGGGGGAAAATACCGAAATATGATAATATTTCAATTTCTAGATTTTCCATAATATTTGCTTCTGTGTCATTTTGATGATCAAAACCAATTAAGTGTAAAATACTATGTATTAAAAGATGAATAAAATGATTCTCAAAAGTTTTGTGCTGCTCGCACGATTCATTATATATGACCTCATAACAAAATGCTATATCACCTAAATGCATATAATCAGAGTCACCTAAAAATTCAAGTTTAGAATATAAATCCTGCCAATTTAATTCGTTGCTTGGAAAAGAAAGAACGTTAGTAGCTTTTTCTATATTACGAAATTGTTTGTTTAAGGTCAATATTTCTGCAGCATTTGTTAGTAAAATTGATAATTCAAATTGTTTTATTTTACTAAAATTATCAAACCGCAATAAAATATTTTGAGTTATTTTTTTGATTAAACTCTTATTTATCTGCTTATGCTCACGCCATTTGTTGTAGTTTCTTACAATTTCTACGTTTATCATTGTACCAAATATTGAATAAATAGTCGTTATAGACTTAGCTGTAATTTAAGAACATATTTTAAAAGCTGTATATCTTCATTAGAGATAACGTTAATTTTAGATTTTAATCTTAATTTGCTTACTGTCATTATTTGATCAGTCATGGCTTTACCTTTTTTGCTACCTATCATTACGTAGGCTTCACAAGGATAGCATTTATCGATGTTACTAGTTAAAGGTATTACTTGAACACGATTTAATTAAGCATTTGAGTAATCATTGCCGGTCTTACCTTAGCGACTTTCCACCTAACAAAGGATTAAAGTCGACTACCATACCTCAGCTCTTTTCATAAAAATCGCGTTCTATTAACCCTTCTACCCACTCATTGGCCTTCTCCTCAGCTTTTGTATCTTGAGCCATGGCTTTGTAAGCGGCTCCAAGCTCCTTATTAATTACATAAGGTTTTAACAAGTTGCTCAATAAATTTGTTAATTTTACGTTCACCTATTACAGAATAAAACCTATAATAAACCGCTTAATCTATAGTAATTGTCAATTTCTTCTGCATAAAATACTCGTATACACGTATGATATCATATATATAAATTAATCAACATGAGGATTATTTACTTTAGTAAACAAAGATAATAGCTATGAAAACTGACCACACAGGCAATAAGATGATATTTTAAGACACCAGTTTTTGTTGGTAATTCTCTTTTAATTTTTGAAAATCCTCATCGGCATGGTATGAAGAACGGGTTAGCGGGCTTGCCGAAACCATCAAGAATCCTTTTGTTTTTGCGACTCGCTCTAGATATTTAAACTCTTCCGGCGTAACATATTTTGCGACCTCAGCATGATTTTTGGTAGGCTGCAGATACTGCCCGATAGTTAGGAAATCAACCTTTGCTTCTCTTAAATCATCTATAACCTGTAATACTTCATTTATTTCTTCCCCAAGCCCTACCATCATACCAGATTTTGTAAAAATTTCAGGAGATAATTTTTTGATATTATGAAGTAAGCTTAAAGAATTATAATATCTAGCCCCCGGTCTAATCGTTTTGTATAAAGACGGTACTGTTTCGACATTATGGTTAAAAACGTCAGGTTTTGCGTTTGCTATTATTTCAGCTGCTCCTTCTTTTCTTAAAAAATCGGGTGTTAGAATCTCAATAGTAGTATTTGGCGATGATTTTCGGATTTCGCTAATACACTCCGCAAAATGTGAAGCTCCGCCATCCTCAAGATCATCACGATCGACGGAAGTAATTACTACATGCTTAAGATTTAGCTTTTGTACCGCCTCCGCTAACCTTTGCGGTTCATGCGGATCAAGTAAATCCGGTCTACCCGTTTTAACGTTACAAAACCTACAGGCTCTAGTACAAACCGAACCTAAAATCATCACAGTTGTATGTTTTTTTGACCAGCACTCACCAATATTAGGACAAGCAGCTTCCTCGCACACAGTATTTAACCTCAGATTCTTTATTAAATCTTTTGTATTATAGTACTCTGTAGAATTAGGAGCTTTTACTTTTATCCAATCAGGTCGTTTATTTAAATTAGCCATAAAACGGAAATAATTTAATTAATTTTGTCACTTCATTTAATACTTTCTGCTCAAGATCGCTATTATCTTCATTATTTTTTAAGCCGTCTAAAATATCTGCTACCATATGACCGACTAATACAAAATCCTTTTCTTTAAAGCCTCTAGTAGTACATGCGGAAGTACCAAGGCGAATACCTGAAGTGATAAAAGGCGAAGTTTTATCAAACGGGATAGCATTCTTATTACACGTAATCCCTGCTCTATCCAAAGAATTTGCTGCAAGCTTACCCGTGATTCCGTCTTTACACAAATTCACTAAAACAATATGATTATCGGTACCACCTGTTAATATATCATATCCTCTTTCTTGCAAGCTACTTGCTAAAGCTTTAGCGTTACTGATTACCTGCTGAATATAACTTTTATATTCAGGCTGCAAATTTTCTAAAAAAGCTACGGCTTTTGCAGCGATTATATGCATTAACGGACCACCTTGTAGTCCTGGAAATAATGCAGAATTTATTTTGTGACCTATCTCTTCATCGTTAGATAAAATTAAACCGCCTCTTGGACCTCTAAGTGTTTTATGAGTAGTAGAGGTAACAGCGTGAGCGTAAGGAATAGGGCTTTGATGCTCACCTGTGGCAACAAGTCCTGCAATATGAGCAATATCTGCCATAAAGTAAGCTCCTACTTTATCCACGATTTCTCTAAATTTTGCAAAATCAATATTACGAGGATAAGCAGAAAAACCGGCTATAAGTAATTTTGGTTTATGCAAATCCGCTAAGCGTTCAATCTCATCATAATCGATTAAATAAGTCTCTTTATTTACGCTATAAGAAATAGCATTAAACCATTTACCGGACATATTAGGAGCTGCACCGTGCGTTAGATGCCCACCGCTATCCAAGGACATACCAAGAACCGTATCACCCGGCTGTAATAAAGCAAGATATACAGCCTGATTTGCTTGTGATCCTGAATGAGGTTGGACATTTGCATATTTGCAGTTAAAGAGTTTTTTTACTCGTTCTATAGCTAAATTTTCAGCTTTATCTACTTCCTCGCAACCGTTATAGAATCGCTTACTTGGGTATCCTTCGGCATATTTGTTAGTCAGAAGCGACCCTTGAGCTTCAAGCACAGCAGGACTTACGAAATTTTCTGATGCAATAAGCTCGATTACGCTACTTTGACGTAGCTTTTCATGCTTTATTATTTCATTAATCTCTTTATCCGTTGCGTGTAAATTATTATTAAAAATATTCATTCATCCTCATATTTTTTTGGTTTTGTTGTGTGGATATCTAATCGTCATTGCGAGGAAAAATTGAAAATTTTGACGAAGCAATCTCATACCAAAATCCTAAGATTGCCACGCAGCCTACGGCTGCTCGCAATGACGGTTATTTATAAAATTAATCGCAATCTCAAGCCCCCGTCCATCTATTGAATGAGCAAGAGACGTTAATTTATGTCCGCTATGCTCTATATGCAGCTTAGATAAATAGTTTGAAGCATTATACATCTCGCTAACACCGACCACCTCATCTAATTCCCCATGAATCAAGCATATAGGAGTAAGCTTATTATTAACTTCCATAGGTGGAATTAATGCACCCGAAAAACCTATAGTACAGAAAAACGGCTCTTTTTGAACTAGTGTTAAATATAACCCTATCATCGTACCTTGAGAAAAGCCAATAATGATAGTATCTTTGTTGGTTAGATTTAACTCGTCCTGCTTTTGCTTTATTATATCTTCAACCTTAGAAATATTATTTGCAATTAGCTTTGCTATAATATGCGGGCCGCGGTCTTGCAAACTAAACCATTGTCTACCATAAGGCATCATATCATAAGCCTCGATACCATGCGGGGAAATAAAATGACAATTGGGTAAATAATTTTTGATATAAGGCACAAGTCCTATTAAATCATGTCCGTCCGAGCCGACACCGTGCAGTAATACTACTAGCTTCTTCGGCGGCTGCTCTTTACTTTCTACTTCGGGGTATTCTAAATATTTGCTCATGTTTTTATATGTTTATGTACTTAAAATATTAAGGTTGAGTAGTAGTATACGAAGGTCAATTTCAAAAAGAGCAAGGAGTCTGCAAGGCGAGGAGCGTATACTGAATACGTGAGCACCGCAGAACTTGCTAGACGACTACGCCAATTTTTGAAATTCACCGAGTATACGCTTTCAACATCTTCTCAAGTTCTCCACTTTGATATAACTCTCTAACAATATCACACCCGCCGACTAATTCTCCGTTAATGTATAATTGTGGGAATGTCGGCCAATCGCTAAATTTTTTTAAATCTTCACGTAATTCAGCATCAAAAAGTACATTAATATCACGAAATTCTACACCTAATTTATTCAAAATAGCTACTACGGTTCCTGAAAATCCGCATGTAGGCGACTTTTTAGTACCTTTCATGAACAATACTACTTTATTATTTTTTATTTCATTTTCTATAAATTTAAAATTTTTATTTTCTAGCATTTTAAGACTCAATAATTTATCTTCTAAAATATACTTTCTATAGCAATATATGCAAGCACAAATAGTTAATAAAATTTTTGAGATTTTTAGCAAGAATAATCCAAATCCGAAAACCGAATTAATATATAAGAATGATTTTACCTTATTAGTAGCGGTAATATTATCTGCTCAAGCCACCGATATCTCAGTAAATTTAGCAACTAAATCTTTATTTGAAACTTATGATACACCAGAAAAAATTTTAGAACTCGGCGAAGAAGGACTTAAAAAATATATAAAATCTATCGGACTATTTAACAACAAAGCAAAAAATATTATCGCATTATGTAAAATATTGATAAGCAATTATCAAGCTTCAGTACCGAATGATTTTAAGGCATTAATTAAACTACCGGGCGTTGGCAGAAAAACTGCTAATGTTGTACTAAATTGCTTATTCGGCATGCCTACAATGGCAGTTGATACGCATGTCTTTAGATTAGCCAAAAGAATCGGGCTTGCTAAAGGCGGTACTCCTGAAATAGTAGAAAAAGAGCTACTGCAGATTATCGATAAAAAATGGCTAAAGCATGCCCATCACTGGCTAATTCTGCACGGCAGATATATATGCAAAGCTAAAAAACCCGATTGCGACATCTGCCCTATTAAAGAGTATTGCGATTATTATTTTAACCTTAAATAAGAGTTATAGTAAATCTTATAAATTACCAATTATTTCTGAATAATCTTCATGTTCTATAGAATTAGGTTTAGGATCAAGTGTTGCTAATGTTTCTAAATGACAAGTAACGAACGGTGCACCTTTTACCTTGCCCCCTGAATAGATACAGATGTTTGCAAAACCAAGCGAATTCTCCTTCCATTTGTGCACTAGTTAATTCATGTAATATATTACAGTTTTTATCATAAAGACTAAATAAAGTTTTGTCATTATCCTCAATAAGTTTTATAGGAGTTTGTTTATTATCTAAATTTTCTTGCTGATGTCCTATATATATTTTATCTAAAACTCCTTTTTTCTCATATTCTTTAAAAATTATTTGTGTCATTTCCTTTACCGGTACAGTAATCATATATTCTTTTTTATTAGAATAAATATCTTTGACATAGGCGGCAATAAAACTATGAAGTTTAACTGCAAGATTTTTATGTTTTATAATAAAAGGTTTTTCTTGATATATTGGAAGTCTTGCTATACCAGAATGCGAAATAAAGCTTGAATTTTGAGAAGTCAGCATGGTTATAAACATCTCTATAGATGAAGTATCACGCGAGTCATATTTTATTGGAAACAAAGGCTACATAATACATCGGTTAAGCCTTGATCATGATAATCTAAGCTAGCGGAAAAGGCATACTTCCCCTTATCAAAAATTTTTATCACCAGATCATTGCCTTGATAAGAACTTTGAAAGCTACTCTGCTTACCCAAAAAATCTTGCCAAGCAGACATATTCGCTCCGTTAACTTTTACCATATAAAAATGTAAATCATCTTCCTGTTTATAATGATGAATTTCTGAATTTACTTTTTGTATTTGTGTCTCTTGTAACTTTTTAAAAATACCCTGTAAATCAGAATATTGTTTATCTATTTTACTGAAATTATACTTAGAACCAAGCTGTAAAGCTCGCCCATATTGCATTTCGATTCCATCCGGGGTTTTAGCTTCTTTACACACAGCTTTTATAAATTGACTTAACTGTTCTTCATCTTTAGTAAAATTATTTTTTTTAAATCTCTCTAAGAATTTTTTTAATAAAGCCTCTTTTCTGCGATCTGTCATATTAACATCAGTATGATTAGTAATATTTATGCCTGTTTTTAATCTTAAATTCAAAATATCTTCCATATATCTATAGAAGGTATAAATTTCTATAGTTTGGGACTTAAAAGATGAATTATCATTTAATTGCAAAATAAAATCATTTACTTCTTTCCAATGTTCATAAGTTGATATATCAAGAGCGATAATTGTATCCTTTACTATATAAGAACTTTGCAGAAAATTAAAAATCTCTTGTAAGCTTATTCCCTCTAAATTTGTACAATCTAAGACACCGTCTTGCATAAAATATAGTGCTTCTTTCAATTGATCATTGATTTCTTTCATTTTATAAATACTTATTAAATATTAATTCTTAAAGAAATACTAAAAATTAATATTTTATCAACAAAATATCTTATGTGATTATAAAGATACGGCTAAGTGATGTATACAAATACTTTAAATTTTAATATATTTTCAAGTTGACAATTTTTTACTTACTTCATAATATCTAAGCTCAATTTGATAAAGGTAAAATTTATGCGTTCAGCACTTATAACTTCTATATTAGTAGCTGTAGCTTTCTTAACAAGTGCTTGTAATACAATGCAAGGTGCAGGTCAAGATATGCAGGCAGCCGGTAAAAAACTTAAAGATTCGGCAGAAAGCAATAAGCCTCAAAAAGGTTGCGGCTGTCCTCACAGCTCAGCTAACTAAATATACTGTTTTTTATAATGGGTCGTCTGCCGATTCTTCATTTACTCGGAGTATATATCGCAAATGACTTTTTATTTTTCCGCCTTATCGATTTCTGCTTTTAGCTTTTCTATTTCTTCTTTTGAAAGTTTAGTATATTTAATTATTGTTTCTAGAGGCTCTTTATCAATTAGCATTTCTTTTGCTATTTCAATATTTCTTCTAGCTTCGCCTTCAGCTCTTCCTGCCTCTTTCATCTTGTTAAAAGCACTAGTTTCAATTCTAAACCACTCTAAACGATTTTCATATTCCTCTCTTTCTGCATCATTTAAATTTATTACCTCAAGCACGGTTAATGCTTTTTCAATACATCATTATCCAATTCTTTCGGTAAATTATCTTTATTTAATAAATCATTACGTGTTAAAAATGCTAGCCATATATCTAAAGCATTTTTAACTTTCTTGACGACATCAGATAACTCCTCCTTAGGATTCTTAGCAAATTTATTAAGCTCTATCGTATGTAACTCTATATCTTTAAAATATACTAAACCACTTTTTATTTCCTTTAACTGAAAAGAATTATGATATTCATCTGTATCTGTAATACTGGTAAAGTTAAGTATGTGTATCCCTATTGTTTTATTTAATGCCGCATAATCTGATCCCTCTTTCAGTTGCTCCGTATACATTTTCGCCCAGTAATACAAAGCTCTTTTATCGTAATCCGCTTCATCGGTTACTTGGATTTCGATATTATACCTTTTACTGCTTTCACTTTTGGCTTTTATATCAAGTATAGATAGTTTATCGGCTTTAAAATTCTTTGGATTATACGGATTTAAGTAATGTTACTTCTACAATCTGATCTTTCTCACTTACTATCGCATTAATAAGCGATATCAATAAATCTTTATTCTCTTCTACTCCGAAGATTTTTTTAAACGCTAAATCTACTCTAGGATTAACTTTTGACATATTATTATGTTACTGAATGTGATTTTTCTCTTTATTTTAGCATATTCTGAGGTAAATATTCTACTATAAATTTATATTAAATCTTTTGCTTATTCACCAATCTATATATCTCTTTTTTACTATAAACATCTTTGAATTTGTCATAAACAAGTTCGGTAGTAGTTTTGCTACTTAAGTTTTTACTTAAGCAAAGTTCTATAAATTTTTCTAAATTTTTGTGTTGGTTTTGTTCCTGTATATTTCCTGAAATCAACAATACTATCTCACCTTTTAAAATATTATTTTGATAGAACTTTATTATTTCATCTATATCCCCTGTTTTTATTTCTTGATACAGTTTAGTTAACTCACGAGCTACACATATTTCTCGGTTTCCTAGTATTTCCTTAGCTACCGATAAAGTATTTATCAAACGAGGGGCCGTTTCAAAAAAAATCAAAGTAGCCTTAAGATTTACTAGTTCAGAAAAAATCTTTTTCTTACTTTCTATAGTTTTAGGTAAAAACCCGTGAAATAAAAATCGATCAGTAGGAAGAGCCGATAAAGTTAGAGCAGTAACCGGTGCAGATACCCCCGGTACTACGTCTATATAACAATTAAGATTGCGTATACCTCTAACTAACTTATAGCCGGGATCGGAAATTAAAGGAGTCCCTGCATCAGAAATTAAGCTTATTATATTGCCCGATCTTATTAAACTTATGATATTTTCTCTATCTTTCTCGTCACTATGATCATTATAAATTTGTAATTTTGTATGAATGTCATGTTTTGCTAGCAATTTTTGTGATATTCTAGTATCCTCGCATAAGATAATATCCGAATTTTTTAAAGTCGATATAGCACGAAGCGTTATATCTTCAAAATTACCGATCGGTGTTGAAACAATATATAATCCCGGTTTGGAAAGATATCTAATCATAGTTTTTTAATTTTTAAGTAACATTATGGCTAGTATAAAACATAAACTACGAATCGTTCTATTATTTTTTTGCTTTATATATTTAACGTCCTGTCAAACTCCTAAAGCAGAACCTATAAGTTTGCCTAAAAAAGAACAAACAGAAATTGAGATTGCAATTTTAATGCCAAATCAGGGTCCTGATAGTATTGTCGGGAAACAATATAAAGATTTAATTAAAATGGGACTTAACGACGGAACCAAATCTTACATACATGTTACTTCTTACGATGGTTCAGACGAAAAAAACGTTTTAGCCGCTATGGATAAAATAGTAGCACGTAAAACTAAGATTATTTTAGGTCCTCTATATTCTAACTTTACCTCTCTAATAACAGAAAAAGCAAAGGCAAATGATATTATTATAATAACTATGTCAAATAATCCGGCTCTTGCAGAAGATAAATTATTTGTATTCGGTCATGCACCTTTAAAACAACTGATACGTATCATTAATTATTACGCAAGTAACAACCATAAAGATTTTATGGCATTATTACCTAAAGGGAAGCATTCGCAAACTATTAGTCAAGTAATGCAAAATATATTGATTCAGAACAATGCATCATTATCACGCACTGAATTTTATGAGGATAATCCTGAATCTATAGCAAAAGCCGCAAGAAATATTTCAGACAATACCGATATTATAAATGAACGTAGCGACACGACAAAACCGGTTATTTATCTATCAGATGATCCAAAAAATTTAAACCTACTCGCTGATAGTATTCGTAAATATAATTTAGATAAAAAGGCTATTTTAATTGGTGATAATCGTATTGATATCGATTACCCTGAAAATATCGATATTAGCTTTACTGGCTCTTTAAATTTACTCAATAGCAACGTTCCGGATAGGGCAAAAGACTTAGATATTAACCATATAGGCTTCATGCATCTTCTTTCTTATGATTTAGGACGTATGACTGCAAACTATATAGGCAATGAATTTGCATCTGAAAGGTTTTTAAAGAGAATGAACAGTAGACAACCTTATATAGGTTTATCCGGTAATATTTATTTCATCGATGGAGTAGCTCAGAGACGATATGATATTATTAGGAAAGAGAATGGGATATATTCTACTGTTT
The DNA here is from genome assembly GCF_000965185.1 of Rickettsia argasii T170-B. NCBI lineage: Bacteria > Pseudomonadati > Pseudomonadota > Alphaproteobacteria > Rickettsiales > Rickettsiaceae > Rickettsia > Rickettsia argasii. Next base: position 25,225 of record NZ_LAOQ01000002.1, on the reverse strand, counting down.
CAGGAAATTAGGACGTTGTTGTATCTTAGTCACTCAGTGACCTGACCATGTGTTGTACGAACGTTCAGGATGTCATTCCCGCGGAAGCGGGAATCCAGAGTAAAGCGAAACAAATCGAGCTTTTCAAAAAAGCTTTAAAGTACTGGATCCCCGCTTCCGCGGGAATGACATTGAGTAGGTTTTTCAAGCCATGCAACAAGGCTGGTCAAACCACGGGATGACAAAGGGACACTAAAGATTAATTATTTATTTTTATCATTATCACTACCGTCGTCTTTCATGCCGTCTTTAAAAGCTTTAAGACCTTTAGCAAGATCGGACATGACTTGCGGTAATTTGCCAGCACCGAATAATACAAAAATAATTAATAAAACTATTAATAAATGGCTAAAGCTCATTCCCATGATATTTTTGCTGTATAAGTTAAAATTTAATTATATAAGATATTATAGCTCTAATCTAGGATAAAATAATTAAAGAAATGTTTACTAAAAAAACTAAAAAACAATTTTCAGAATTTTTTGCTACTTTTTTTTATATCGGAAAAATAAAATACTGCCCAGGCACTTTTGGATCGATTGCTGCTTTCCCTCTAACTTATTTCTTAATATATTTTATTGTTAATAACAAAATAATCATTCCTTTCTTAAGTCTTACTCTCGGTGAAGCTCAACTTGTCAGTATATTTATTATAAGCTTTAGCCTATGTTTGATACTCTTAATACTCGGCACTTATTTTACTAAAATATATTTAAATTATACAAATTCAGAAGACCCTAAAGAAGTGGTCATTGATGAAGTAGTAGGGCAAATGCTAACTATTGTTTTAGTATTTTTTTCCGCTTTATTTGCTAATGAATCGTATTTAATTAAATATTTTAGTCCGCTAACAATAAATATTATATTACTTTTCGTATTACCTTTTTGTCTATTCCGATTTTTTGATATAGTAAAGCCCTGGCCTATTAATTGGTTGGACAAAAATATTAAGGGCAGTATCGGCGTTATGCTTGATGATTTGCTAGCCGCAATATTTGCTGCGGTAACTCAATATGCAATTATATTTGTGTTAATAGATATTCGACAATAGATTTGCTATAAAAAAAGATCATTGACTAATTTCTTCTAATATAATAATATGATACGGTAAATATTTATAAATTTTTAAAGAGATAGTTTTCATGTTCGCAGTTATAAAAGCAGGTGGAAAACAATATAAAGTAGACAGAAATAGTATTATTAAAGTCGAAAAAATTGATGGAGAACTTGGCTCTAAAATTCAGTTTGATCAAATTTTAATGATTGGCGAATACTCAAAGCCTTCTTTTATTGGGACTCCAATAGTTAAAGGGGCTATCGTTACGGCTGAAATTACTAACCAACTTAAAGATAATAAAATTATAGTCTTTAAGAAAAAGCGTAGAAAAAATTATCGTCGTAAAGCCGGTCATCGTCAAGAATTGACAGAATTAAAAATATTAGATATTATCAAACAATAATAATAACTTAAAAGGAATTATAAAATGGCAACAAAAAAAGCCGGTGGTAGTTCTAGAAACGGAAGAGACTCGGCCGGTCGAAGGCTGGGAGTTAAAAAAGCCGATGGGCAATATGTAATACCCGGTAATATTATAGTTAGACAACGCGGCACAAAAATTCATCCTGGAACGAATGTAGGGCTTGGTAAAGATCATACAATATTTGCTTTGATAGAAGGTAGAGTAGAATTTTTAACTAAGCGAAATCATAAAATCGTGAATGTTAAAGAAATTGCCAGTGCTTAAGTATTGCGGTTTGATCTACTAGTGTTACGTGGAACGGAAAATGCTTTTTATGGCATTGTTGCGTTGATTGGTAAAATCCACTTGGTCACCCCGTAGCTTGACCACAGGGTCCATAAAAACAATTTAAAGTACTAATATTATTAGTATTTTAAGCTGGATCCCGCGATCAAGTCGCGAGATGACAATTGAAAACCGTTCCACACAATAATGTCTGTAAGTGAGCTAGATGACGACAGACGGGAATTAATTATATAACATAATATTCTATTAGGCTTTCTTTACTTATGGCCTTAATAATTCAAAAGTTCGGTGGCACTTCCGTTGCAAATATTGATAGAATAAAAAAAATCGTTCCTATCATAAAAACCGAAATAGCTAAAAATAACCAAGTAATTGTAGTAGTTTCGGCTATGGTAGGTGTTACTAATCAACTTGTCACATTGTGTAATGAAGTATCAAGCCTTAACAACATTTCTCAATTTGCAGAATATGATGTAGCACTTTCTAGCGGTGAAATAGTCACTGCTTCATTACTAGCGCTCGCTCTTCAAGAAGAAGACATAAAGGCGCGATCATTTCTAGCTTGGCAATTACCGATGCTCACCGATAATAATCATAGTAAAGCTTTAGTAGAATCAATTACTACAGATTTACTAGAAAAATATTTACAGTTAAATACCGTTCCTATAATAGCCGGTTTTCAAGGAATTAACAAATCCAATAGATTAACTACTTTGGGCAGAGGAGGATCTGATACTACTGCCGCCTTAATCGCTGCAGCTATGAAAGCCGATAGATGTGATATTTATACCGATGTAGAGGGAATATTTACTACTGATCCAAGAATTATTCCCAATGCCAAGAAGATAAAAGAAATAGATTTTTTAGAAATGTTAGAACTAGCATCAAGTGGAGCAAAAGTACTACACCCTAGAGCCGGAGAGTTAGTAATGCGGTATAACATAGATATGCGTGTTCTGTCAACATTTTCACCGGATACAGAAGGTACGTTAATCACTTCAAAGGATAAAAATATGGAGAATGGGATTATTAACAGCATTACTTCTAATAAAAATTTATTAAAAATATCTGTAAAGAGCATTTCTTTAAGTTTTTTGCAAGTTGCAAATATGATTACACAAAATAATAATCATATTGAGTTTATGCAAGAGATAAAAAATAATGAAGAATATAGTTTTATTACAAATTTAACCGATAAAAATAATTTACAAGCTTTACTGACTAATTTACAAGATGATAAGCAGATACAAGATTTTACTTTTGATACCGAAATTGCTACAATCTCTCTTATTGGTTATGGGATTAAAAATGATTGTAAATTACTTGAAACGATATTATCAAAGTTAACGAACGATAATATAAATGTTCACATGATACAATTATCAGAAGTTAAAATTACCTTATTCATAAATGATCAAGATGCAGAAAAAATAATTTTTAATTTATATAATCTCTTAGATTCTGCATCTGAAATTTAATTTATAGTAAAAGAAGTGGAACAGACATGGCTCCTACTACAGAAAAATTTTATAATTTGTGACAAAAAAAGTTAAAATAGATTAATTTCAATTTCATATATAAGACCTAAATACTTAATTCAATAGCTTAAATTTATTATTTTCATTATAATTATCTTCTATTTACTATCTATTAGTTATATATTAATAAATAAGTCTAAGAGACTATCTATGAAGTTATTTTAACTCTCAATTTTTAGGAGTAAATTTTACAGGAAAAAATAATGAGTGAAGATATAAGGTCAAAAGAAAGATTTAATCAGATTAACGATATATCAGAAACAAATAAAGACGATCCAGCAGAAATTAGAAATAATTTTAAAAAATTTGTACTGAATATATTAGAAACAGACAATATAACCCCGTATAAGTTAAGTGAAAAAACAGGTACTCATGAAACAGCGTGGAAAAATTTTCTAGATGGTCGTACAAAAATGCCTGATATGGGAGCAATTGTTGCTCTTGCAGATTATAAAAATGTTCCACTAGATGAAGTAATAGGCAGAGATATAAATAAAGCAAAAAAGATAACGGTAGAAATAAAACAAACTCCGGAAACATCGGCATCTATAGCTAAACTACCAAAAGATATACTTCAAGAAGCCATGTTGATAGGAGAAAAAACTAGAGGATTTATTCATAAACCAACAAATAAAAAGACCAAATCTTTTGCTGAACAAGTTAAATCTAATAAACCGAAAGGAAGGTCTATCTAAATAAAAATATGTTTTTCAATATTGAGCCTAATATAAAACTTAAAACCTTACTTGATATTCTAAAATGGAAAATAACTTCAAAACGACCAAAATGGCTGACAGCACTGCCGCTTACTTCCACTGATATTCCACCACAAAAAATAACTAGAAGTAAAAATACACAGCTAAATCTCGATCGCTTCAGATAAGATGAATTTAAGGACGAGTCTGCACAGTGTACATTAGTACGTGACTACAGACGAGTTCCACGAAATTCATTAGTATCAAGCGATCGAGATGACGCTGTACGAGTAGCCTACGTAGAGCATGTAACCTTTTGAATTCAAATAGACGGTTTAAATATCTTAACCGATCCGGTATGGTCGGAGCAGGTTAGTCCTTTTACTTTTGCAGGACCAAAGAGAGTGGTAAAACCCGGTATTAATTTTACCGATTTACCTAAAATAAATGTTATATTAATAAGCCATAATTACTATGACCATTTAGACATCAGAACAATATAAGCCTAAGATTATTACACCGCTAATTAATGACGTAATAAATCAAAAAACATATTACCGATGCAGAAATTGTTACCTTAGGGTGGGGAGAATCATATAAAGAACAAGAAATACAGCTAAATTCAAAAAGTTTCCAAGAAGATGAAATTAAAGACGATGTAGAATTTTCTTTAGAACCGACACAGCATTGGTCGGCTAGAGGAATATTTGATAAAAATAAAGCATTATGGGGAACTTTGATCATTAAAACTAAGATAGGAGATATTTGTTTTATAGGTGATGCGGGTTATAACGATACTCTTTTTAAAGAGATAGGAAAAAAACATAATATTTTAATAAGCCTTATTCCGATAGAGGCTTATGAACCAAGATGGTTTATGAAACCGGTGCATATGCATCCTGAAGAAGCCATATTTACTCATTTGGACTTATGCGCTAAATATTTTCTATAGCTAGTCATTTTGACGTCTTTCAATTAGCTGATGAAGCATTTAATGCCGCTCCTTTGGAACTTCGACAAGCTATGAAAAAACATAATATTGATGAAAATAAGTTGATTATCCCTGAAATAGGTGAATTTTTCCTATTTGATAAAAACGATTTATAGTTTATGAACTTAAATTAAATGTGTTTTGTCTACCCATACTATATGTTTTACTGGATCCCGTGAATAAATCACGGGATGACAGAGAGGAATAATAAACCACACCAACTACCCCTGAACGACACAAAATTCAGTTTATAATGGAGATAAAAGCATATTTATTACTGAATGAAAATTGCCCATTTCTGATTTATCACGAGAAGAGAAAATAGAGCTACTAAATGGTTGTGCTTGGGGCATTGCATTAGTCCATAATATTCTACCACTTTTTGCTTCTACTACTCCTATAGACATAAATATATTATCTGCATTACTTACTGAACAACCCAAAGCACTCATTAAAAAGTCACGTGTACGAGCTCCATTAGTCTTTATTATTTGCACATAATTAAGTAATACAAATATATCGGCTCCTGTTTTTTCTCTTAACATTATAACAGGTTCACCTATATTTTGAGTCATTGAGAAAGCTTTTTCTTCAGATCATAATAAAGGCGTATATAAAGCAGTATAAGTATTATTATAGGAGCTACGGAAACGAGATACTAAATCATCAAGCTTTTGTGTTCTAATATCTTTGTTGTGCAATAGCTTAACTCTTAAACCATTCTTCTGCATTGCTAAAGAAATTTCTTGCTTCAACAATTCTTCCAAATGATCTTCATAGTTATATTTACGTTCTTTACAATTACCAATATCTAAAGTATATACTTCCGTTTGCATCGGTAAAACTAATATTTCCTTGTATACATAAGATAATAAAAATTATAGATTTATGAAAAATTTTATGCATAACATTTAAAGTTAAAAAAAATACAAATAAAGATACTTACATTCATTATTTTCATCAAGATTTATTTTTTACCTATTGCGGTTAAATAATATGGTCATAGAATAAGCAAGTACGGCAAACATGCAAAGATATAAAATCGGGAATAGGTTAAAATCAAATGATTTTATTACCTTTGCACAAATATAATTAGCAGTACCGGACATTAACATTGAACCGATATTATGTCCTAAACTTATAACACGATAGCGTTCTTTAACTACAAAAGACTTAATAACTATACTATGAGCAAGAGCATTAAAAGGTGCAACTGATGCAGCTAACATTAAACTAGCTGCAAGCCCTAAATTAGTCATTTGATATTTTACTGCTATCACAAAAAATACACTTGCTGTAATAGTACATATAAATGCGATTTTTAATACTGAATTAACTCCTAAGCGATCAGCAATAAAACCGGCAATCGGCATGCAAACAGCAAAACATATTACTATTAAGACCGAAAAAGCACTCATAATAATAACGACTGAAGGTAATACGATCGGTAAATATTGCTTCATAAAGATGATCGCAATTTGATATGTTGCTCCAAAACCTCCGGCTAAAAATATTAACCGTGCAATATTTTTCCATTGCTTTTTAATTATAGAGCTAAGTTTTTCAATAGCATCTTGGCTATAGTGTGCTTTTTTAAACTCCGGTGTTTCATCAAATTTCCGGCGATAATAAAGAGTTATTAATGCAAGTGGTAAACTTAGTAAAAACGGAATACGCCAACCCCACTCCGGCAAAATATGAGAATTAAAGAAATTAGTTGCACCGATTCCACATAATAAACCTATTACTCCTGTACATCTAGTTATTGCCGAGGCAGTAAATCGGTATTTTGCTCCTAAATGTTCAATAACATAAATCGCTGCACCGTCATATTCCCCTCCAATAAAAATACCTTGCATGAAGCGACATAAAACTAAAATTATTGTACTCCAAATTCCTATCGAGGAATAATCGGGCAATAAACCTATTATTAAGGTAGGGATTACAATACCGATAATCGTAAAACTTAAGGCTTTTTTTCGACCGTATATATCCCCTATACGTCCAAAAATATAAGCACCCATAGGCTTTGATAAATATGCTGCTGCATAAACGGCAAAAACATTTACAAGCTTTGTTAATAGATCAGTATTGGCTGAAAAGAATTTATCAGCGATAATTGCCGCTGAAAAACCATATAAACTATAATCGTAATATTCAATAATAGTGCCTAAAAAAGCACCAAGAACTTTATTGCGTGATTTTGTTTGTTTCATTTTAAAGGTATACTGTGAGTAAACGAAAAGTAGTTAGACTAATTTGGAAAAGAGCAAGGCGTCTTGAAGCTGATAACCGCAGCGTATATACTAGTACGTGAGGATTATCAGCAAAAGACAACGTAGCCAATTTTTCAAATTAAACGAGTATACATGACCGCTTTGGCCGTTACTTAAAATCCTTCAAAGACCTTTATGTAAAGGTGGACTTCATATATCTAAACTGAATTAGTATTAGACAGGGACGATGTCCTAAAAGTTAGTGGTAGTCCTAAGTTAATATTAAGCTCACAAACCAAGCAGCCAAAAGCTAATATATCACTTTCCCATTTTACGTGCAAGGTTTTCTAGGTAACCTGCTATAGTAGTTAAGGTTTCTGCGAATTTTTCTTCGTCTGGATGATTTTTTTGAAGACCGTTTTTATTAAGTTTTTCTGTTAGACTAGCTATTTCAGCTTGCGCATTAAGTGATGCCATAACTAATAATAGCTCAAAAGAGGCTGTGGGACTACCAAGTTTAATTTCCGCTATTTTATCATTCAATTTATTCGCTAAAGATAGTAATTCTTCCTCATCTCCATTATTACAATATAATTGAAAACTCTTGTTATTTAATGTTACCGTAACAATTGACATAATTATTTTTGCTGTTTTTTTATTTCTTCCAGTTCATTAATATAAATGTTAATTTGATCTAGCATTGTTATATAATTATCTTTTAATACTTTATTTTCGTTTTGTAATTTTTGAACTTCATTTTGATTATTTACAAGCATACTCAACAAATCATCGATTTTATGTTCTACTTCTTCCATTAATTTCTTTAGACTGTTTACATAACCTGCTTCTAAAGGTAATTTGTACGTCGATCCTGTACTCGCATCCTCACGTACGTCTATGTACACTGCGGTGCCGCGTTCCGTGTCTCCTTCAAATGCCTCTTTATTAGCTTCGTTCTGTAAGCAGTCTAATATTTCATTATTATTTTCGTTTAAGCGTTAATTATGAATGGATGACTTACAATAATAATTGATAACATTATAATAGATATAAGTACTAATTGTTTTTTATGTTTATAATTTATTAATACCGTAGCTCTTTTATTATTTAATAATTTTTCGGTTTCGTTCTGTTTAGTAGCTTCTATCTGCTCTGCATTTCTATCTTTTACATTAAGATAATCCAAGTATAATTTTAAGTAACCTCTTACGTATACTTCTCCCGGTAAAACATCAAAATCACCCTCTTCTAAAGCTACTAAATATTTTTTTCTAATTTTTAAATCACTAGATACCTGATTTAAAGTTTTACCTAAATCTAACCTAATTTGCCTAAGCATTGACGACATAATTTACTCAAGTTTTTGTAAGAATATTTCAAATTTCTTGTTCGCTAAAATAATTATATTTAAGTCTATAGTTTCTTGAGCTTTAATTTCTTTAATAAAATCAAGCAAATTTCTAACTAAGTTATTATTATTATCAATCCATAAATCTAAATCAATAGTTGTTTTAGATTTATTAATTATTTTTATTAATAATCTACGTTGTTTGTCATATAAATCATCTTTTAGCGATTGAATACCTAAGCGACGCCAAAATGAATCGTTCAATTGCCTATCACAAGCTTTACGTAACCAATCAAGACTAAACATATCACTTATAACAAAATAAGCTTTTGCTATCTCTTTATTATTCCCTGAAGTCTGTTTTGTTACATATATAATGTCAAATACTGAAATTAAATTGTCAAATGTAGCGATAGTAGCAGCCAATGATTCCTCTACCCCGCTAGTGGTATAATAATTTAATTTTTCTTCAAATCTTATTTTAGTTTCTCCAACTAATAAAGTATCTACCGTTTTTCTTAAGTTTTGTGCAGGAACTCTAAACTCTTCTATAGTTTCACTAATATTAATAGGATGTTTTAAATTTTTAATAAACCACGAAATACCTCGACGCATTAATTTCGTTATTTCGGTAAACATGTCGATTTTTACATTGTAATCAATATTAGTAGGTAGCTTACTTATCGTTTCCCATATATCATCAAGATCAAAAATTTCACAAATAATGGTATATGACCTTATTATATCACAAAGAGGAGCCCCAATCTCACGCTTTACAATACTAATAAGCGGTCCTCCAAGCTGATTCATTATTTTATTTATAGTAACGGTTTTAATAATCTCATGTTTAAGTGGATGAGATAAAATTTCATTACGAAACTTTTTTTGCATCATTTCAGGAAAATAATCTATAAGATATGCATCAAAATATTTATCATGGGAAAAAGTAGAATTAATTAACTCATGATAAGCAGATCTCTTACTATATGATAGCAATATGCAAAGCTCAGGACGAGTTAATACTTCACCGCTAATAGCTCTGCTATTCAATTCTTCTGCACTAGGCAAGAATTCATTTTCCCGCTCTAATACTTTTTCTTCTTCTAAAATATCTATAAATTGACTAAGTATATTAACAGTTAAAGTAGGAGATAGTTGCATAATTGTTATTGCTTCAGTTTGCTTATAATTATCAAGTAATACTAACTCTTCAACTTGCTTTGTCATATCGTTTAGAAGTTTATTACGTTCTTCTAAAGTAATTTTGCCTGAGGTTATCGCACTACTTAAAGCAATCTTGATATTTACCTCATGATCGGAGCAATCAACACCTGCTGAATTATCAATAAAGTCAGCATTTATGCGCCCGCCTTTTTTAGCATATTCAACTCTACCTCTCTGTGATACCCCAACATTACCGCCTTCTGCTATAACTTTTGCTCTAATTTCTTCACCGTCACATCTCAGATTATCATTTGCTTTATCACCGATTTCTAAATTATTTTCCGTTTTAGCTTTGATATAAGTGCCTATTCCGCCATTCCACAATAAATCAACATCTGCTTTTAAAATAGCTTTAATTAATTCTTCCGGTGATAATTCATTATCATTTATATCAAGTAATTTTTTAATTTCCGGCGATAATTTTATTAATTTACTACTGCGTTCAAATACTTTGCCTCCTTTAGAAATAAGCTTAGAATCATAATCAGACCAATTAGAACCCTTTAAATTAAATAAACGCAAACGCTCATTAAAACTTGATAAAGGATCAGGAGTAGGATCAATAAATATATGTTTATGATTAAAGGCAGCAACTAACTTAATAGCCTCTGATCTGAGCATACCGTTACCGAACACATCTCCCGACATATCTCCTATACCTACGACGGTAATAGGGTCTTTTTGGACATCTAACCCTAAAGTTTTAAAGTGATTAGTTACGGAAATCCAAGCTCCTTTGGAAGTAATAGCCATTTTTTTATGATCGTAACCTGCAGAACCACCGGAAGCAAAAGCATCATCAAGCCAGTAATTATATTCTCTTGCCACACTATTAGCATAATCCGAAAATGAGGCTGTACCTTTATCGGCAGCAACCACTAAATAAGGATCTTCTTTATCATAAATAATAACGTCTTTTGGATGTACTACTTTACCGTCAATGATATTATCAGTTATGTCTAATAAACCTCTAAGGAAATTCTTATAGCATTCTACCACTTTTTCCATATATTCATCACGAGTAAGCCCTTCCTCAGTAAAATGAACATAAAAGCCGCCTTTAGAACCGACAGGGACAATAACGGAATTCTTAGTCATTTGTGCTTTCATAAGCCCAAGGACCTCAAGCCTATAATCTTCTGCTCTATCCGACCATCTAAGCCCTCCGCGTGATACGGGACCGCCTCTTAAATGAACAGCTTCAAAATTTCTAGAATAAACAAATGCTTCAGCAAACGGAACAGGTTTAGGTAAATCCGGTACTTTTGAAGAATCAAACTTAAATGAAAAAATATGTTTATGTGGTTGATAGTAATTTGTTCTAGTAATAGCATTAACTATACCAAGCATATTACGTAGTACTTTATCTTCACTACTCATCTCAACGGTTACTAAGTAATTATTTAGTTTATCTTTAATTACATCACAATTATTATCCAAATGTTTAGGATTAAATTTTATATCAAATAGATTTACCAACATTTTTGTATATTCGGGATGTTTAAGTAACGTTAACTGTACATAGCCTTTACCGTAACTAAATCCCGTTTGATGTAAATATCTTGTTAAAGCTTTGACGAGTTTAACTTGCTTCCAATTAAAACCGGCAAGCACTATTAATTTACTTAAAGAATCATTAGCAAGCATCCCAAGTGCCATTTTATCTAAAGCTTCTTCAACATTTATTTTTAATTCGGTAATATTATCCTTTACAGGTACAATAGAAGTTAAGATAAAATTATATATCCAGCTTTCTTTAATTTCGCGAGCCTCCTTAATTGCAAAAGTTTGTTCATCAATTGCTTTAAAACCTAAATTTTCTATTGGCGGCAATATGTTAGAAAGTGCAAGTTTTACTTTTGGACTATATATTTTTAAGTAAAATTCCGTTTCATTTACAGAAACTAGATTAAACATACATTTTTGTGACTTACTTGCTTCCGTTAGATATTCAATATCTACTAAAGCTATTTCCGGAGAAAATTTTTGCCGATAATCTGCCGAAAAAACATTATCAAAAAGTTTTAAATTAATACCTGCTTGATATTCGCCGAATTTTTTAGAAAACTTAAAATAAAAATCTTCACTCCAACGTGTAGAGATACGATCTAAATCTTGCTGTATTATTTCTGCTTCAAAATTTATTTTATGTTCCCCTTGTGCTTCAAGCGTTACAAAAAGATAAGAAAAATTACCGGCTACTTCAGTGATATAGTTGGATAAAATTTTACTACCGAATTTTTCTGCTAAATAACAATCTATCATATTATGCATTTCAGCCGTTAAACGTTCTCGTGGCAGAAAAATTATGATATTAAGAAAAGAACTAGACCAATCATATTGAATAAATAATTTAAGCTTCTTACTCATCATACTTGAGAGCATATGTAAACACATACAATATAAATCGCCTTGATCAATTTGTATTAAAGCTTCTCTCGGTAACGACTCCATTAAAATTCTTAACTTATCGGCATTATAACCAGATAATGCAAAACCGGCTTTCTCAATTACAAAATTAAATTTTTGTCGTAGGATTGGAATATTACTTATTGAATGGTAATACATATTTGAATTATATATACCGAAAATTATACTTCCCGAAATATATTCACCCGAAGAGTCAAATTTTTTCACTAAGATATAGTCGATTAAATTATCTGAATGGATAAGCGACGCACTATTTATTTTACCGAGTATTATTAATTGATTTTGATATAAAGGATTAGCAGAACATTTTATAATATCATCAATCTCGTCTTTTACTTCTTGCCATATTTTTGCTGCTCCTATTTCATTGCTTAATTTTAAAGATTTTACTTCAAAATCAAGAGTCCCTAATAAAACCAAATTATCGTTTTGTAACCAATTTAAGAATTCTTTAGCCTCTTTAAAATGTAATTTATAATTATCAATTATATTTTTAGATAAATCTTGTAATTTTGTGAGTAATTGCGGTAAATGGCTATAGCTTTGCTCTAACTTTTCTAATCTTTCATTTATAGCCTCAGTTAAAAATGTAGTAGTTTTATCGTCAAAATTTCCTAAAATGGTTAAATGTAGTATTGATTCTGATTTTTCATCCGACACAGAATTTTCTAATATTTTTTCTAATTCTCCTTTACTATTTCGGACACAGTTTATTACCGGATGGAGTAAAAACTTAGTTTGCAAATTCATGTTTTTAAGCAGACATATGATAAAATCAACAATATGCGGCTTATTATCAAGTAATATCAAGACATTTATTGCCGGATCATTTTCGATAACTACCTTTGTTATTGCTATTTTTCTTGCTCTTGCTATCCTGTGCTTAAAAAACTTAAAGGCTTCATCTGCAAAATTTTGGAATAATTTTGCTCTATTCTCAAAATCATAATCTATCGGAATATAATTTAAAAACTTTTGAACAAAATCTATATATATGGCACTTGACTCACGTTCCTTGCTAAGTTCTAGAATTTTAGTGTTATAATTCGGGATTTGACAATTTAAACGACTAAAGTTTAAAGAGGTTGTTTTTGGGGTCATGATTTTCTTAAGTAATAATAATATGATTATTTCTGTTGTTATTATATTATATAAAATAACTTAAGCAAGAGGCATAGACAATAAGTGGAAACGATATTTGCACAAAGCTCTGCATTCGGTAAAGCAGGCGTAGCAGTTTTTAGGATTTCTGGTCCTAAAAGTTTAGAAGTTTTACAGCTACTTACCGGTAGAAAGGACTTTAAATCGAGATTAATGTATTATCAACAAATTACAGTCCCTGAAACTAAGGAGTTAATCGATAATGTTATGGTTGTTTATTTTAAGTCACCTGGTAGCTTTACCGGGGAAGACGTAGTTGAAATTCACACGCATGGCAGTAAAGCTATATCTATAATGCTGACAAATGCATTATTAAATATAGCTGGTATTCGTTTGGCAGAAGCAGGAGAGTTTACCAAAAGAGCTTTTTTAAATAACAAATTTGATTTAACAGCAGCAGAGGGGATAGCCGATTTAATTAATGCCGAAACTATAATGCAGCATAAGCAAGCAATTAGACAAGCAAGCGGCAAACTTGAAGCATTATATAATAATTGGCGTAGTCAGCTTTTAAAAATTATCTCTCTGCTTGAAGCTTATATAGATTTCCCGGATGAAGATATACCTGATACCGTCCTTAATGAAGTTACTAATACTCATACAATTCTTGTAAATACAATATCGGAATATCTTAATGATAACAGAAAAGGAGAATTACTACGAAGTGGTCTTAAGCTTGCAATTATCGGTCCGCCAAACGTTGGTAAGTCTAGCTTACTAAACTTCTTAATGCAGAGAGATATAGCGATTGTCTCAAATATTGCAGGAACTACTAGAGATATAATTGAGGGACATTTAGACATTGGCGGCTATCCTATTATTTTACAGGATACAGCAGGTATAAGAGAAGAAAGTAGTGACATTATCGAGCAGGAAGGTATAAAACGAGCTATAAATTCAGCTAAAACAGCAGATATTAAAATTATAATGTTTGATGCCGAAAAATTAGACTCCTCTATAAATGAAGATATTATTAATTTAATTGATGAAAATACTATCACAATAATTAATAAAATTGATTTAATCGAAGCTAGTAAAATCTTTTCTATTGAAAATAAATATAAATGCTTAAGAGTTTCAGTAAAAAATAATATTGCTCTTTCAAGTATATTAAAAAATATTGAAAATATTGCCGAAAACATGGCAGGATTTACCGAAACTCCTTATATAACAAATCAGCGTCATCGTAACTATTTACAACAAGCTCTCTCACATTTAACGGCTTTTAGCTTAGATAATGATTTAGTTCTAGCAACTGAAGATATTAGAATGACAGCAAGCTGCATCGGTGCAATTACGGGTGTTATCAACGTAGAAGAAATACTAGGCGAGATCTTTAAAAATTTCTGCATAGGTAAGTAATATTGTATAGCACGTTCTATGTCATCCCCGCAAGGTATCATTGCATGGACACCAAATGCGAGCAACTGTAAGGAGCGTGGCAACCTCATGAAACAGTAGATTTCTTGCATAAACTCCTTCTAAAGATAATTTGTACGTCAATCCGGTACTCTCGCATCCGTTTCCTGTAAATTCCTTTTATAAGATAGGTTATGCAAGAAGTCTAGTACAAAATGATTGCCACGTCGAGGCTTTATCTCTCCTCGCAATGACGAAAAAACGAAACATTACAGCATAACAATCATTTTTCTCAAATCTTTCAATATATTAATTTATTTTAACTTTATCTTGACAAAAACATTAACATACTTTAGAAATCACGTTTTATTAATTAAAGAAGTAACATTATGGTATCTATATTAAATATAAATTTTAAATGTGTTATGCCTATATTTAGCAATGAAATAGTAAGCCGTTTACCGGGTAATGTAAGCCACATCATTCATAAATTAAGCAATACTATATTTTCATCAGTATATAGTACTGTTGAAGGAGCTTTTAAAAAAGGTTATATAGTGGATAATACACAGTGTAATTGGAAAAACATTGAACAATCTTTCAATGAGTCCCCAAATGATTTTTCAATACTACACCAAGAGTGCAACAATGGTTTAAATATTCCAATAAATAATATTTTTATCGATGCTGAAAATAATCCTCATATACTTTTACAACAAACCGTAACACCTCATCAAAACGGTACGGTTAGTATTCTTAGTCAACTTTATAAAGTAACGAATGATTATATATTCTCTCAAGGCAATATTACCGAAACTAGCGGAGCTGATTTCTTAGGTTTAAACGAATGCACTAAAGAAGAAGCTATGAGTGCTTTACAAAACTATAACGCTTATAAAGAAACTTTAATCCCTCGTGAATCGTTTATAAATACTCTTAAAAATACTCTAAATCACTTGGGTCTCTCTTTAGATAATGTTTCTCCTACAGAAATAGGTAAAGATATTTTAGATCAACTCGGTCAAGCTTACACTGACCCTACTACAGAAAGACCTAACGATGATACAAATGATGGTGGATATAGCGGTGTTTATATAGCTGGAGTAGCATTAGGAACATTAGCTGTAGGTACGATCTTAGGGTATTGCATTAAATATGGATGGGATTGGTATAAGGGAAGAAATATAAAAAATGAAACTTTAGATTTAGTAATGAAGAATAAAGAATTAAAATTTGTAGAACTACTACATGAAAATTTTAAGAAGAATGCAGTTATATTCGATGAAGTTATAAAAATAAATAATTTACATGATATTATAAAACTAGCAAAATCTATTAAGGAATATGAATTCTCAATACTACCACTAACTAATTTAAATAATGAAATTGTAAAATTAAATTCCCCATCCGCTATAGCAATAAACTTAGATTCTTCAAGCGGAATATTGCATGAAATATGTAAGAGTCTTGGCGGTGATGATAGTTTTCAGACTATCAACAACTTTGCACGCTTAATAACAATTATACGAACAGCAAATCCCAAGTCTGAAGAATATAAAGAAAGCATTATAGAAATATTTGAGATATTTAACCATAGTTACACAGATATTGACTATCCAAATTGCGAAATACCGTTATTAGCCGATGTATCATCACCATATAACTCCTTAGGTATAGAAGTATAGAACGTTGTTAGTACCATAACAAACCATAATTTACTTTTTGAAAATTATATATAAAATGATGCTTAGAGTAGCAAAGTGCTATTTCGTGGTGTCGAAACCTCTGCCAAAAGTGAGAACCTTTCTTACAAAACTGATGCAATCCTCAACTTCACGGTCGGGATTATAATAGTTATGTCCAAGGTTTAAAGCTTAAGCTTAGAACCTAAAGGCTATTATGGCTATCGTTGATGGTTTTCTTACTCTCCCAACCACCAAGAGTTTATTTCTCTTCGGTGGTTGAAACCTGAGCAGTTTAAGTTTAATCAATCGGGAACAAATATGTCTGACCACAATACTAAAACCATCTCAAGACTCATCATAGAATTTATTTTAAATGAAAATAAAAAAACCTAAGAGCCAAGATAGCAGATTTACTAGAAAGACCTATAACAAAAAGCGATATCGAAAGAATAGAACAACGCTTAGCAGAATTAGAAAAAATATTTAGTAATGATTTATAGCCTTGAAAATATCATCATCTCATTTTATTAACTACCTACTATAAAAATAAGCACTAAGATCATTATTAACCATTATGGTAAATAGTACAAAAATAGCAAAAGACGGTAAGATTTCTATACCAGTTTCATCATATTAATGTAGAGAGGTAAATGCTTTAAAAGGAGGAAGAACATACATAATCACACCCGCCAATATTAGCATGATTATTCCTAGAACAATACCTACTATATTAAATGCATTTATAAAAGTAATATTAACCTCTTTAATTAATTCGTGAGCACATGAAGGTGGTAGTTGTTGAGCAATAATTATTCCTTCACCGATTGAGTCATGAGCTATTTCTGCCATTGATACAGAAACACCGTGAGGAATTACTAGATTGTTACTATATATAAAAGATGTAATACTCACAATAACAGCTATACCTAATACATTACCTAATTCATTTCTTGTAATGCTGCTGCACCTCCGGATCTCTCTTGCCGGTACTGGCATTCATCATAACTGTTACGGTGTAGAGAGGCATAGACTACTGCCTATACCAAGCAATCCAAGATATATAATATAGTATTCGATAATAAATCTCTATAGTCTCATATACTAGGTAAAATCAATGATATAGTAGTAAAAGCCCACTAAACATTATTACACGTGCGATAAATCGTGTGAGTAAATATGGCATAACTAAAGATGCAATTAAAGCAAAAACTGCTGCAGGCAACATATAAATACCTGCATACAAAGGACTTAACCCTTTGATAAACTGTAACCATAAGGACATAAGATACATTATGGATCCTAAGACACACGTAATCAGCAAATAAACTATTACTCCTATACTAAAATTGCTAATTAAGAATAAACGCATATCCACTAACGGATCATCACTTTTAAGTTGGTGTAAGGTAAATATTATTAGTAACACAATGCCAATTAATAGCATTCCGCCGGATGCTAGATTCATAATACAGTATTTAGCCAACATCTTAATGCCTTGAACTAAAGCTGTCATCCCAAAAAACGATTGAAATACTCCTATCCAATCCCATGGGTTCATTACTAGGATCAGATGATTCAGGAATCCAAACTATACCAAAAGCAATAATTACTAATGCAATAGGTGCATTTATAAAAAATGCAAATTGCCAACTTAAAAGCTCAACCAATACTCCTCCTAGTACTGGTCCTATAGCTGCTCCTACGGTTACCATTATTCCCCACACGGATATTGCGATCATACGTTCATGTGTATTATAAAGTGGAAGGCATCATCACTAATCCTCCTAACCCAAGTAAAGCACGACATAGTACTAATCCCCATGAGCTATCAAATACATAAACTAACATTGAAGCGATGGAAAAAACTAAAAACCCCCAAAGTAATAATCTTTTACGACCAAATCTATCTACTAATGCACCTGCGGTAATGAGAAGACCTGATAATACTAATGCATATGCATTGATTATCCATAATTGTTGTAAATTAGATGGTTTTAAATCAAGGATTATAGTAGGCATAACAGCATGCAAGACTGTAGCTCCATCGATACCAAAAGTAAGCAAATGCTTAAAATAATTAAAATATGCCATCTAAATTTATAAGATATAGATGATGAATTATCTTTAGCGATATATTCAGTTTGCGGAAATTGTGATACCATATGTAATAAGTTATTTAATAAGGGTTTTACTAAATCTATCTTTTTCGAGAACTATGGGACTGTTAACAAGTAATTTAATTAGCTTTAAAATTTATTTTGTTAATAGTCCTAGGTTAATTCAGTTGGTAACATAGTAAGCAAGTCCAAATCAATTAACCATAACACAAGTAAATTTAACATCTAAGCATCACCTAGTATGGAAGTCAAGATTTAATCTTACAAGCACAATAACATAAATAAAATTTGATTTTTCTTTCTCAAGCTTATATTTTAATTGGTAAGTTTATAATATGGAAATTTATGTCAAATACAGATAAGGAAAGAGCCATTGCCGCAGCACTCGCACAAATTGAAAAAAGCTACGGTAAAGGTGCGGTAATGAAACTAGGGCAGCGTCCGCATGTTGATATAGAAGCCGTATCGACCGGCTCACTTGGTCTAGATATAGCTCTTGGAATCGGCGGTGTTCCCAAAGGTAGAATCATCGAGATTTTTGGTCCTGAAAGCTCAGGTAAAACCACTCTAACATTGCATTTAATTGCAGAAGCTCAAAAAAAGGGTGGTACATGTGCTTTTATTGATGCCGAGCATGCATTAGACCCTGCTTATGCTAAAAAATTAGGCGTAAATATTGATGAGCTTATTATTTCACAGCCTGATACAGGTGAACAAGCCCTAGAAATTGCCGATACGTTAATTCGCTCCAGCGGTATTGATATGATAATAATAGATAGTGTTGCGGCTTTAGTACCGAAATCAGAGATTGAGGGCGAAATGGGTGATGCTCAAATGGCTTCTCAAGCAAGGTTAATGAGCCAAGCTTTGCGTAAACTTACTGCATCAATTAATCGCACCAATTGTATTACTGTTTTCATCAATCAAATCAGAATGAAAATAGGTGTGATGTTCGGTAGTCCTGAAACTACGACAGGCGGTAATGCCTTAAAATTCTATGCTTCTGTTAGGATCGATATAAGAAGAATCGGCTCCATTAAAGATAAAGAAGAAGTAATAGGCAGCCAAACCAAAGTAAAAGTAGTCAAAAACAAAGTATCTCCTCCATTTAAAACTGCAGATTTTGATATAATGTACGGTTCAGGCATTTCAAAAGAAGGCGAGATAATCGACCTTGGAGTTAAGCTTGATATTGTTGAGAAATCCGGCTCTTGGTTTTCCTACAAGAACGTACGCATAGGTCAAGGGCGTGAAAACGTCAAACAATATTTAAAAGAACATCCACAAATTTCCAACGAAATTGAGAAAATAATACGTGAAAAATCGTTAAAAATTACTAATATAAATCTTGATCAAACGGAGGAAGAAAATGATTGATTTAACAGGTAAAACTTCCTTAATTACGGGAGCTTCAGGAGGCATAGGCGGAGCTATAGCGAGGTTACTGCACAAACTCGGAAGCCATGTAATTATTAGCGGTAGTAATGAGGAAAAATTAAAATCCCTTGGAAAGGTTGTAAAAGATAATTATACGATAGAAGTATGTAATCTTGCCGATAAGGAAGAATGTAGCAATTTAATATCTAAAGCATCAAAGTTAGATATTTTAGTATGTAATGCCGGTATTACTAGCGATACGCTAGCAATTAGAATGAAAGATGAAGATTTTGACAAAGTTATTGATATTAATTTAAAAGCAAATTTTATTTTAAATCGTGAAGCAATAAAAAAAATGATACAAAACAGGTATGGACGTATTATTAACATATCTTCAATAGTAGGAATTTCAGGTAACCCCGGGCAGACTAATTATTGTGCTTCTAAAGCAGGTTTAATAGGTATGACCAAATCACTCTCTTACGAAGTTGCAACCAGAGGAATTACGGTTAACACAGTAGCTCCAGGATTTATTAAATCAGATATGACCGATAAACTAAATGAAAAACAAAGAGAAGCTATAGTACAAAAAATTCCGCTAGGCACTTACGGTATGCCGGAAGACGTGGCAAACGCAGTCGCATTTTTAGCAAGCGATCAGGCATCATATATTACCGGTCAAACTATACATGTAAACGGCGGTATGTTAATGGTATAAAAATTAATAAGATTATTTTGTGCTAGCATAAAATAATTTTTTGTGCTAGAAGTTCTTTTAAAGGTAAAATGCGATGAATATTTTAAATAAATATTCATACAGTTAAAATAAAGTCTAATAGCTGAATAACCGCTATTATACGGCATATAAAATTAAATGATTTATGGAGTTCAAAATTATGAGTACAACGGATAAGATCGAACAGAAAGTTATTGAAATGGTTGCTGAAAAGCTAAATAAAGATAAATCGATAATAACTACGGATTCAAGATTTATAGAAGATTTGAAAGCCGATAGCCTTGATACCGTAGAGTTAATGATGGCAATAGAAGTTGAATACGGTATTGATATCCCTGATGATGAAGCCACTAAAATTAAAACCGTATCCGATGTTATAAAATATATCAAAGAACGCCAATCTTAATCTGTATAAATTAAATCTATAATATATAATTAAAAATGTCGAATCAAAGAGTAAATAAAAGAGTAGTTATTACCGGGCTTGGACTTGTTACTCCTGTTGGACTTAATGTTAGCTCATCTTGGAAAAATATTGTAGATGGAGTAAGCGGTATAAAAACTATTACAGAATTTGACACTTCTAAACTTGCGTGTAAAATTGCCGGACTTATAGATAACTCTGAGAAAAATGGATTTAAACTTGAAAATTTCACACAAGCAGATGACATTAATAGACTAAGTAAAATGGATAAATTTATCCGTTACGGAGTAGCAGCCACAACCGAAGCAGTTGAAGATAGCGGCTGGTTACCCGACGATGAAAAATCTCGTGATAGAACCGGCTTGATATTAGGTTCAGGAATCGGCGGGCTTAAAATGATCGAAGATACCTCTATCAAACTTTATCAAGAAAATAACGGCAAAGTTAGTCCTTTCTTTATCCCCGCTTCATTAATTAATCTTTTATCCGGTCTTGTTTCTATAAAATACGGTTTTAGCGGTCCAAACCAAGCGGCAGTAACAGCTTGCTCTACAGGGGCACATGCTATAGGCGATGCTATGCGTATGATAAAGCACGGCTATGCCGATGTTATGATCGCAGGCGGTGCAGAAGCTCCAGTTACACCTGTCGGAGTTGCAGGTTTCGTTGCTGCTAGAGCATTATGTACTAAATATAACGATAATCCTAAAAAAGCCTCAAGACCTTGGGATAAAGACCGCAGCGGCTTTGTTATGGGTGAAGGAGCAGGCGTTGTAGTCTTAGAAGAATATGAGCATGCCTTAAATCGAGGGGCTAAAATTTACGGTGAAGTTATAGGATACGGCTCTACAGGTGACGCCTATCATATGACAGCTCCACATCCTGAAGGTAGAGGAGCTTATAGAGCGATGAGAGACGCAATGCTAGATGCAACTATCACGCCCGATATGATTGATTATATTAATGCACACGGTACTTCTACTACACTTGGTGATGGAATAGAATTAGCAGCCGTACAAAAATTATTTTTAGAAGCGAATCCCAAAGTTTTAATGTCTTCTACTAAATCATCAATAGGACATTTGCTTGGTGCGGCAGGAAGTGTTGAGTTTATCTTTTCAACTCTTGCAATTAGAGACCAGATTGCACCGCCAACCTTAAACTTAGATACCCCTATGGATGAGGTGAATATAGATTTAGTTGCACTTAAAGCTAAGAAAACTAAGATAGATTACGTGCTTTCTAACTCGTTCGGATTCGGTGGTACTAATGCTAGTTTAGTGATTAAGAGTATACTCGTTTAATTTGAAAAATTGGCACAAAGTCCTATAAGCACTGTTGTGGTACTCACATATTAAGTATACGTTCCGCTCCTCGTCTTATGGACTCCTTGAGCTTTTCCAAATTAAACTTCGTCTACCAACCTTTAACTAATGTCATTCCTGCGAAAGCAGGAATCCAGTAAAACATATAAAAACTTATTTTTATATGTTTATTCTATCAAATATGTAATTTTGTACCAATATTAAGGTTATTTTTCTAGATTCCTGCTTTCGCAGGAATGACATAAAAACTAGCCAATAATCAACTATGACCCCAATTTATTACATTAAAGACGGTAACTTAAGTTTTGCGGATAAAGTAATTTTATCTGATTTAGAGCTTTATTTGTACACAGGCGATAAGATTTGTCTTATAGGACGTAACGGCTGCGGGAAATCAAGCTTAATGAAAGTCATATCAGGTGATTATGAGTTAGATAACGGTGAATTATTTCAAGATCCTTTAGTTACAACCGGTTATTTAAGACAAGATATTTCTATAAAAACTCATCTAACTGTTTATGATTTTGTCTTACAACAAACAGATAGTACAAAAGAAATAGATAAATACCAAATCGATATAATTCTAGAAAAATTACAAATCAAAGGAACAGATAATTTATCCACCTATTCAGGCGGTCAACTGAGAAGAGCAAGCCTTGCTAAAGCTTTAATATTAGAGCCAGAAATATTACTACTTGATGAACCAACTAACCATCTAGATATTGCAACAATCGAATGGTTAGAAGAATTTGTTAAATCTTATAACGGTGCTATTATTTGCGTTAGTCATGATAGAACATTCCTCTCAAATGTTACTAATAAAATTTGGTGGCTTGATAGAGGAATTTTACGTAAATCCGATAAAGGATTTAAATTTTTTGATGAATGGCAAACAATTATCATAGACCAAGAAGAAGCCGCTCTTCGGAAATTAAATAAAAAATTATCTCAAGAAAATGAATGGTTAAATGCCGGTGTTACTGCTAGACGTAAACGGAATCAAAAGAGACTTGCGGATTTGAAAGCTTTAAGAGCAATAACACAAGAACAGACTGCAAAACTAGCTAGTGCAACACAAAGAGTTAGGGTAGAGCTTGCCGAAAATATAGCTAAAAGTAAATTCATTATTGAAGCAGATAATATTACTTTTAGTTATAAAAATACTAAAATTATCGATAATTTTAGCTTTCGTGTAAAAAAAGGCGAGAAAATTGGTATAATCGGTGCAAATGGCTCAGGCAAATCTACCTTTATCAAACTACTAACAAAACAGCTTACCCCTGAAAACGGCAAAATTATATATGGCGGTAATTTAGATATTTCATATTTTGATCAACATAGAGAAAAACTAGAGCCTAATCATACATTACAACAAACTTTATGTCCTACAGGCGGTGATCAAGTATTTTTGCCAAACGGTAAAACCATGCATGTTGCCGGTTATTTGAAACAATTCATGTTTAATCCTAAACTACTTAATGCAAAAACCGCTATTTTATCAGGCGGTGAAGCTAATAGATTATTACTTGCAAAAATTCTAATTAACCCTGGCAATCTGTTAATTTTAGATGAACCGACTAATGACCTCGATATGGATAGTCTGGAAATTTTACTAGATATACTTGCAGATTATTCAGGTACTTTAATAGTCGTGAGCCATGATCGTGACTTTTTAGATAGGTTAGTTACTAGAACTTTAGTTTTCGCTCAAGGTAAAATTCATGATTTAACAGGAGGTTATGAAGATTATAAGCAGTATTTTACTACCTCTCCTATAGCCAAAAAAGCTTCAAAACCACTACCACTAACTTCTCAAAAAGAACCTCTAAATAAAAAGCTATCTTATAAATATCAGCGTTTGCTTGAAACATTGCCCAACTATATTGAAAAGCTAGAAATATCCATCAAACACTTAGAAAAAGAACTTGAAGACGTTAATCTATATTTAGATAATCCTCAAAAATATAACCGCATTACTAGACAATTAATTAATGATAAAAAGAAACTAGACGAGTTATTAAATCAATGGCTAGAAATACAAGATTAATTTTTATTAAAATTTTCTTGACTTAATTATTAACTTTTGTTAACGTTTCTTGGCGTTAATATTAAAGATGATGAGCATGTATGTCGGATATAACAGCTACATTAAAATATAAATTCGATAATTTAAAAGAGCATCTTAACAATTCTTATTCTCGCTCTCAAATAGAAATAATTCTAGGAGAATTGAGTAGTTTACAAAGCGAAGCAGCTTCATATGGCTTGAGTTTTGATATATCCATTCTAAAAGAGAATGCTGAAACTAAGATCAAGAACTATGAAGTAGAACAATCTATTGAGAAAGCTAGGGTTCAAGAAGAAGAATTGCTAAAATCACAAAGAGCAATAAAATTTGCCGAAGAAGAAAAAGAAATCGCACAAAGAATTGCTGCACTTAATAATTTGTAATAGTTGAGATTTTATCTTACATTTAGTAAAATAAATTAATTATTAAATGGAGATAAAGAATGCACTTAAATCAAAAAATAATAAAGCCAAAAATAGGATTACTAGAACTTGCTAAGAGCCTTGGTAGTATATCATCAGCATGTAAAGCGATGGGATATAGTAGAGACAGTTATTACAGATTTAAAGAACTGTATGAAACTGGTGGCGAAGAAGCGTTATATGAAATTAGTCGCAGAAAGCCAATAATAGCCAATAGAGTTGATCCAGCGATAGAGAAGGCAGTAATGGATATGGCAATAGAATATCCAGCATATGGTCAGCTAAGAGTATCAAATGAGCTTAA